>JBGPHY010000222.1:0-8574 GCA_041484625.1 Terriglobia bacterium
CACAGGCAAGATTCAGGCAGCTTCGATTTTCTGGGTTTTGAGTTTCGCTGGGACAGGCACCGCAGGGGCAAGAGCTGGGTGCGGCGGCGGACCTCACGCAAGAAATTGCGCAAGTCTTTGGAAACCTTCCAGGAGTGGATCAGGAAGAATCGGAGTGTCAACCTGGGAGATTTGATGAAGATTCTGAATGCCAAGCTGCAAGGCTATTATATCTATTATGGCCTGAAGGGAAACATTCAGAGCCTGGGTCAATTCTACTGGCGCGTCAAACAGCGGCTGTACAAGTGGCTGAACCGGCGCAGTCAGCGCAAGAGCTTCACCATTGAAAGCTTCAACCAACTGCTCAAACACTATCGGGTAGTCACGCCTCACATCACGGAAAAGCCGGACATTCGAATCATCCCCTTGGGATGTTCAGGTCTTGTGTCCCAGCGAGTCATCCGAAGAGCCCGGTGCGTTATGTGGCCTCGGCACTTACGTGGCGCCTGGGTCGCGGCCCCAAGTGCAGAGCCGTACTCCGGGAACTGGACGCCACATCAATAGAGCAGTTAAAGTGCCTTCAAGAACGCCATCAGGGTTGGATCCTCGCGCCAGGCTCGCCTCTGTTTTCTCGTCTCCGCGACCTCGCAGTGGGCAAGAGCTTTGGCCTTCATTTCCAAGTCTATTTCCGCGTAAACGTTGGTTGTGTCTATGGACACATGACCCAGCCAGGCTCGGATCGTATTAATATCCACGCCTGCTCGCAAAAGGTGCATTGCCGTGCCGTGACGAATCGTGTGCGGGCTCACTCGTTTGGTTTTGAGCGAGGGCATCTGGGCACTGACCTGGAGGGTGTGACGTTCGACCATCGTATGGATTCCAAAGCGTGTGATCGGCTGGTGGCAGCGGTTGAGGAAAACCCGCTCCGCAAGGCCGCGATGGGCTATCAAAGCCGCTAGTGCAGCGACCGTAGCTGGCCAGAGCGGACAGCGGCGCTCTTTATGGCCTTTGCCCAGAAGCCTCACGGAGGCTGGAGACGTAAGGTCTAGATCGGCCACTGTTAATCGGGCGGCTTCCCCCGCTCGTGCGCCTGAGTTGTAGAGAAACAGGAGAAGAGCGTGGTCACGTTGCCCTGGGGGTGTTTGACGATCAGGTGAGGCCAGTAAGGCCTCCGTTTCTGCTTTGTCTAAGTAGGGCATGAGGGGCTGGGCTGTTCTCTTTAACGGTATGGAGCGGATCTCTCCACACCAGGCAATGTGCTCCGGGCTGTGTTCGCCCACAAAACGAGCAAAAGCGTGGATGGCAGCCAGTCTCTGGTTGCGGGTTGAGATAGAGCAGGCGCGACGTTTTTCCAGATCATTAAGAAAAAAACGGACATTTTCCGCTGAAACGTGCTCGATGGGGAGTTGGTCCACGGGTTTGCCCACCCTATCGGCTACAAACGGCATGAGCAGCAGCATCGTGTCCCGGTAGCTGTGTTGCGTATTGCAGGCCAGATTGCGCTCTCCGACAAGGTGTTCAATAAGAAACCGGCGGATCCACGGCCCTACAAGATTTACATTAACCATGGTGGGATCCTCCCAGGGCGTAATGTTCAAACCGCAGACTCGCTTCCTCGAGCAACTCCGGTGTCATGGTTAGATAGCGCTGGGTGGCGGCAATGTGGATGTGTCCGAGATAGGTTGAGAGTTGCGGCAGCAGACGTTGGACGTCAGCCCCCTGGCGGTACCACGAAACGAGGCGGTGAACCGTAAATGCGTGACGCAGGTCGTGTAGCCGTGGCTGGTAACGCGATCCATCCTGTCTGCGGACACCGGCCCTCTCACGCCGGCGAACGAAAGCCAGTTCCGCCATCTGCCGCGTCACGGGATTCCCATGGCGAGTTACGAAAAAGGGTGCCCTGAGACTTTGGGAGTGCCCCAGTTGTTGTCGCTTTTTGCTATAGGTTGACAGAACCGCGGTGAGGCGAGGGCCTATCGGGACAAGGCGTGTTTTGTAGAACTTCGTCTCGTGGATGATCAGCAGGCTGTTCAGATATCCACATCCGCTATGGTGAAGTGAAGGGCCTCGCTGAGGCGCAGGCCGGCGCCGTAGAGCAGAAGGAGCAAAGTCCGCAAGGTGTGAGCCTGGGGTTTTCCTGTGAGTGTGCGGCATCCACAAGGTGCTGAAGTTCTTCAGGCGAGTAGACATAGGGGACAAAGGTCTTTGAGGGTTTGGGCAGGAATCTGGGGAGCGGTGAAGAGACGACATAGCCACGTCCTGCTGCAAAACGGTAGAAGCCGAGCAGCGTCTCATGACAAACCTCCCAAGTCATAGCTTGCCACCTCACGTAACCCAGCCATGTCAACCTTGGCATAGGTCCGGGTGGCGTAGCTGCTTCGGTGTCCCAAGTGATCGCCGATCTCCTGGAGCGAAAATCCTTCGCAGACAAGGCGTCCTGCGCAAGCGTGGCGCAGGGCGTGGGGTCCACGGTGAGGAACCGTGATTCCCAACTGCGAGAAACGCTTGCAGACCAGATAATGGAGGGCGCCAGGAGAAAGCGGCCGAAAAGGTGCCTTCAATGTGAGGAATACTTCCCGACGTGCACAACACGGGCGCACTTCTTTCAGGTAGCGGATGACCGCTTCCCCCACTCCGCGCGTGAGAGGAAACTGTTGTGTGCGTAGCTGTTTGGGGCGCGAGACTGTCAGGATCTCCCGTTCCCAGTCAAAATCTTCGAGACGAAGCTTTGCCACCTCGCCCCCTCGCAAGCCGTAAATCGCGAAAAGCATTAGCAGGCTTTGATCACGGATGTCATTAGGAATCGACGTCTGTGACGGAAACTTCGCTGAACGGAAGGTTATGCCCGCTCCACCAAACAAAGAAGTGCCGGAGCTGCCAACAGTAATGGCGGACCGTGGTTGATGACAGGCCACGGTCGTCAGAAACGGAAGCCGCGAAATCATCCATGAGGGTTGAAAAAGGCTGCACTCTCTCTTCAGCTTCCTTGAATCGGCCCATAAAGCGAAGCCATTGGGTTGCCCTTAAGACGAACCGCACTCGCGGCCAGTGTTGAGTGCGTGACCTGTGGCGTCTTTGCTGATGCCGAGCCCAACGCTCGGCAGCGGTTTCGATTTCCGCGACATCAATCCCACGGCCGGAGAGCAACGGTATCCATTGCGGGATCACCAGCAGCTCGCGCGCAATATTGAGCAGCGTTTCTTGAGCCGCACCCTGCTGAGCGCGATGCGACAGATAGGCCTCTCGGTCCTGCGCGAATGGCCCGTCACGATGACGCGCCAAGACACGCCGATACCTAAACAGTTCTTCCAACATGGTTGGATCCTCCTTTTTTGAGTGACATCCAACCAGTATCGAACAAAAATTATGTGGCCTTAAAACACGGAAGTAGTGCGATGATGGTGGGGATTCTTAGGCAAGGCCACGTAAGTGCCGAGGCCACATAACGCATTATGTTCCCGAGAACATAATATGCGGGAGATCCGCCTGTACGGTTCGGAGGGAGGGGGAGCTCACGCTCTCCTTACCCCTACCCGATCAGGTCCATACGCCCGATGGAATTCTTTCACAGCTTCTGACGTGTTAAGGATAATTGCTTTCATTCTTCCAGTGATCTGGTGCAAGATTCTATGGCGGTTTCCCTGAAGACGCATTGTTGTTTCGAGCGCCGCAAATCTTCGGAGTTCAGTTGATGATTGAACGCATAGGGGCCTTGGTAGTGGCCGGATTAACCTGGGCGGGGGAGGTCGGCTCTTTCGGACTGCAGGCCCTCCGTGAAGCTTTGAGGCCTCCCTTCGAGATGAAAGAACTGCTTCGCCAATTGTACGACATCGGTTCGCGGTCGGTGCCTCTCATCGCTGCGGCCGGATTCGCCGTTGGGATCGTGATGTCCATGCACTCCCGCTCCTCACTGGAGCGTTTTGGAGCGGAGGCCATGATTCCAACGGTACTGGCTCTTTCCCTGGCCAGGGAGATCGCTCCGCTGGTGGCAGGACTGCTTGTTGCCGGGCGGGTGGGGGCGGGCATCGGAGCCGAGTTGGGTGGGATGCGAGTAACCGAGCAAATTGACGCCCTGGAATCACTGGCGGTGGACTCTTTTAAGTATCTGGTCGTTACGCGTGTGCTCGCCTGCATGATTGCCCAACCGATTCTTACCACCCTGATGAGCTTCACCGGGATTATCGGCGGCTTTGTCGCTGAGACGGTGATCTCCAACTTGTCGTTCAGGCTGTATTTCGATCGTGCGTTCTCCAGCATGGAGTTTGTCGATTACGTTCCGGCTACTCTCAAAACAGTGGTATTCGGGTTCATCATCGGCACGGTTTCTTCCTATCTGGGCTATAACGCCAAAGGGGGCGCTGAAGGTGTTGGGCGGGCATCCACCATGAGCGTTGTGTTCAGCTCTCTCCTCCTGATCCTCACCAATGTGGTCCTGGTGAAAATGATCATTTTCTTCTTTCCGGAGCAGATTGGATGAGCACCAACGAGCCGGTTATCCGTTTTGAAAAGGTCTCAAAGTCATTTGGCAGCAAGAGCGTCCTGCAGGATGTGTCTTTCAATATCGCCTCTGGGTCAGCGTTTTGTATCCTGGGTCGCAGCGGCACTGGCAAAAGCGTGACGCTCAAATTGATGATCCGGCTCTTGAGACCAGAGCAAGGGAAGATTTTCATCAAAGGCCAGGAGATCAATGCGTTACCGGCCCGTGACTTGCCGCCGTTGCGCTTGACGATGGGTTTTCTATTCCAAACTGCCGCGCTCTTCGATTCCATTTCCGTGGGTGAAAACGTGGCTTTCCCGCTGCGGCGCCACACCAACAAACCAGAGGCAGAGATTAAGGAGCGCGCACGTGAAAAGCTGGCCCAGGTGGGTTTGGAAAGTGAGTACGATAAGATGCCAGCCGACTTGTCGGGCGGGATGCGAAAACGCGCCGGCTTGGCTCGTGCGCTCGCTTTGGATCCTTCGATCTTGCTGGTGGACGAGCCCAGCGCTGGTCTGGACCCCATGACATCGGTAGAGATCGATCGTTTGCTGCTCAATCTCAAATCCGAGCGAGACACAACGCTGGTGGTCGTTACTCATAACATTCCGAGCGCTCGCCGAATTGGAGACGAGCTGGTGGTCCTGCACGAAGGGCATTTCATCGCTCAGGGGACAGCAGAGGAACTCGATCAGAGTGAGCACTCCATTGTGCGAGAATTTATGAAATCCGAAGGAGGAGGTTAAGTGATGCCTTCTTCAAGAAGTTTTATGGTAGGCCTTTTCGTGGTGGGTGGGATTCTGTTGTTTGCGGTCGGGCTCTTTATGATCGGCGATCGGCGAAAGCTCTTTTCCAAAGACTTCGAAGTCTACGCTGAGTTTAAGGAACTGAGCGGGCTGCAGAATGGCGCCAAAGTCAGAGTCGGTGGAATGGTTGCCGGGGAAGTGCTCGACATACTGGTGCCGCCCCAGCCCCAGTCGAAGTTCCGCGTCAAAATGCGAGTCCTGGAGAAGCTTCATCCAGTGGTTCGCACCGATTCCGTGGCAACGATTCAAACCGAGGGAGTCTTAGGAAATAAATTCCTTAAGATTGATCCGGGCACCCCACAGCAACCCGCAGCTCCGCCTGGCAGCACCATTCCAGGTCGCGAGCCGTTTGAATTTGCGGATCTCATACAGCAGATCAAAGACACCGTTGACCAGGTCAGAGGCAAGATGGACGGCGTGTTTGCGTCCATCTCCACAACCGCCGGAAACGCCAACGACTTGATTCAGTCCATCCGCGGTGACGTGGAAAACATCATCTCCTCCGGCAAGAAGATTACCGATGACGTTCAAGTGATCACTGCTGGGATCAAATCGGGACACGGCACCGTGGGCAGACTGTTTAACGATGAGGGACTCGCCGATAGTGCTGCGAGAAGTTTCCACGATTTTGAGAAGGCCGCCGGCAACACCCGCGAGGTTTCTCAACAGCTCACTCATATCCTTTCAGAATTCCGAGATCGAAAAATCCTGGAGGAAATGGAACAGACCGCGAAGAATGTTCGGCAACTGACCGGGCAGGCCAAAGAAGCGATCGCCGATTTCCAGGCCGAAGGGGGGAAGGGAGAGGGGTTGACCGCGGATCTACGTCGCACCGTCACCGACGCCCGCGAAGCCATGTCGGATATGGCAGAAAACATGGAAGCACTCAAACGCAGCTTCTTCTTCCGAGGGTTTTTTAAGAAGCGCGGGTTCTACGACCTGGGCAATCTGACGGTCGCGGAGTACCGGGAGGGCAAGTTCGCCAAGAACAAATTGAGAAAACAGGCATGGATCCATGAATCCGAACTTTTGGCTAACACGTCAGGCGGCTCTGAAAAATTATCGACATCCGGCAAGGAGCGGCTCAATGCAGTGATGGCGGAGTTTCAAGGCTTTCTGCGGAACAGCGTTGTCATTGTGGAGGGTTACAGTGGCAAAGGATCGCCGGGGGAACAATTCTTGCGTTCCACTGACCGTGCTTTCCTGGTTCGACACTATCTGGTGGAAAAGTTCCGTCTGGATCCAAATTATGTGGGTACCGTGCCGATGGGCGCGGTGACTTCTAAGGATGACAGCAGCAGTTATTGGGAAGGCGTGTCGGTGGTTATCTTTTACAGCAAACCTCATTGACCTTCCTTAAGTGTCGGCGGAAAGTCCAAAGTCGGGAAGTCCAAAGTCGCGCAGCTCAAAGTTCAAAGTCTAAGGTTTTAAGTCCAAAGCCTGTCGCGGATGAACGCGATGGACACAGAGAAAGCCTTCACCACAAAGTCACCAGGACACAAAGAAAAGCGAAGAAGGCGAATGGGAGCCGCAAATACACGCGAATGGACGCGGGAGACATTGTCTACCCGAAAAATCTCAGGGCGAGTGATTTTGCGGCAGTAGGTCTAGGATTGCAGCAAGGCTGCAACGCTGGCAGAGCCGACGTCTCAGAACGCAAGGCGTTTCACAGGGTAAACCGGCTGTCCTGCGCAAAAATTAATCGGCTAATGGAATCAACAACTTCGGGAATTACAGGTAACAATGTTACATTCGGTGTCTGGACGCTCAGACGGTGTGCTGCGCAAAAATTCTCCGGGGTCGTTCAGAGCTAAGTCTCGTTCCGATGTAACGTCATGTAACGTAATCCTAACTCGGCCGTGCCAAATGCACTGGATCACAGAAGGGGGAGCTATAAGATAAGGTATCTCAATCTGTTCGAGTTTTTTGACCTTACCGCCATACCAGCGCCTGCTTTCACTGATTGAATTTGCTGCCTCACGGAGTTTTGGCGACACACCCAATGGATCAAAGGGATCGATCAGCTCGTGCCGCTCAGAACCCGCGTGAGATCGAAAAGTACGGCCGTACATCATCCTGGCTGGTCGCCACGTCGAAGCGGACCACCAGCGACTTTGTATGGCGGTATTGGACGCCTCCTCCAATGCCCGCCTTCCAGTTTCGAGAGGCAAAGTTATCATTGCCCAGGATCGTCGGGTCCGTAGTGGAGTGGTTGTCGCCCCAAACCTGCCCCGCATCGCCAAAGCCGATCAGGTCTAAACCGCGATGCTCCTTCTTAAAAGAGTACACCGTTTGCCGCAGCTCTACGTTACCAATCAGAGCATTGTTGCCACGGTATCGGTAGGTATTAAACCCGCGAACGTGACTGAAGCCCCCCAGGAACGACAGGTCATAGAAAGGAATCTGACTTCCGCCCTTCGGGTCTCTGAGGTCCGTGGCCACGCGAACCACGAGTGAAGTCTTGTTTGAAAAGAGCGGGATGTAGCCGCGGGCGTCGAACTGGCTGTCGAACCAGCCGTAGTCAGAGAATATGCCATTACCCTTATCCAGCCCGTCAACCGTACCAAACCGTCCGTAGAAATAGTACCCCTTTGTCAGTCCGTTTTCATAGTTGCGCCGGTCATATTCGCCAAACAGTCCATAGGTAATTACTTTGGAACCGGAATGAAGTCCGGGGGTCCATAGAGTGATAGGCACCACCGAGGGACTGTTCGAGAAGACGGTATCGATGGAGGGGGACTTGCTGCTCTGGCCACCGTAGGCATCGCTGTTTATGTAACTGACATAAATGCCGGCTTGAAGACTTTCAGTGAAGTCACGGTAGAGCCCGCCGCTTACGCTGCGCCGTTCGACGTCAAAATTTGTTTTGGCGCTCAGCGGCGTAAATGCGCCGATGCCGAAGAAGTTGTCTTTGGTCCTGCGCAGGTAGCCATACCAAAAGTCGGCATGTGTCTTCTCGTCGCCGATCTTTGGTATGTAAGCTTCTCCCTCGAACCTTCTGTAAAGTTTGTGGGAAGTCAGCATCGTGGCCCGAAATTCTATTCCCGGAATAGAATCCGCAGTCGTCAACTCGATACCGAAGCCGAGCCCCGCGCCCTGCTCCAAGCCTCCGAATATGCCGTTAACGTGTTTGACGATCTCAATCGCGGTCCGATTGTCGCGTACCGGAAACTTTCGACCACGGTCCCTGACGCAGTCCGTCATTGAGCTGGCCTTCTTGGCCAGAGTAGATGGGGAGCCGGGCGCGTTCGTATCCGGTTGCCAGAAGCTTTCCGCGTCGGCAAAAAAGCTCGAGGACTGTTGCCAGTTGAA
>JBGPHY010000223.1:0-8557 GCA_041484625.1 Terriglobia bacterium
CTCCTACCCTGGCATCCTTGAGAATCATCTTGGAGTGGTAATGGTAGACCTCGCCTCCCAGTAACACCTCAGCAGTACCGACAATCCGGCGGCAACGGGCGAACATCCCATAGATGGTGCTACCGGGATGATTCCACAGGGTCAGGCGCACCACACCTCCTTCACCATCGGCGCGATTGAAGGACAATTCATCCAGCTTTCGATCTTCGTGAGCCGTGCGGTGCAACAGGTCGATCTCTTCCCGGTCAAATAGCCTCCGAAGAATGACGTAGCCGTCACGATGGTATGCTGTCACCTGCTCAGGTGAGATGGTCCACATTGGGCTCCTCCTGGGAATGGATGAACTGCAAAAGGCCTGATTGCGGAAGACGGTAGTGTAGCCGATTCGAGGGATCGGGTTCAAATGAATTCCAACTGATTCAGGACGTCGCAACTTGAGAATTTCAACGACAAAAGTGTGCAGAGGATATTTGGCCGGCTGTTGGTGGGAAACGACCTGGGGGGGGTCAATAGGGTGAAAATGACTTGAGATCCGCAGCGAAACAGTAGACTCTGTCTTTCTCAATCTTCAAAGCGGGGACGGGTCTCAATGCAAATGCGTCCACTGTGCCGTCGTTGTTGACCCCCAGCACATCCATGAGAATGTCGTCATCCTGCTGGATGTAGCCGAAGAAACTGTCAGTCTGGTCGTGTTCGAAGTGAAGGTGGAATGGCAACCGGACTCTGTGTCGCATGTTTCTGGTTCTCCTTCGGGATTTTTTTTCGACTCTTGCAGTTCGCCTCATCGTTGGGTGCCCATCCCGCTGTGCAGCTACGGTCTCTGCAGAATGCATTTTGCCTTCCAGACGCTGTAACCTCTTGAACACACAAGCGAATGACGTTTTTGAACTCTCTTTCCCCTTTACTGGGAGCATTCAGTCCGCGCTTTTTTGACTACTCTTCGGTCAACCTGTCCGCTTTCTACCTGCATGGTATCTTCAAGCGTTGTCGCATGATCCCGGATTGGGTAAAATGATCCCTGAATTTTAAACGTCATACAAACCTGCAAGGAGGGTGGATGCATCCGGAAGAACACGATAGCCTGAGACAGCAGCTGCTGGCTGATGAGAAAGTGCGCGAGTTGATCGCCGTCCTGGCTTACCAGAAATATGAAGGTCGGGGGCGAGCTGACGGCCATGACCGACAAGATTGGCGGGAAGCCGAAAGCGAAGTGCTTGCTGACCTGATCGCACAGCAGTCCATCGCCAAGAGAAGCCGTCCTCAACGTGCGAAGGTTGCATCTAACAATAAGGCCAAGTCCGTACGTGGGAAGAAAATCGGGGCTCGAAATGCTTCTGCCTCATCTTCCAAGCCGGTGAGAAAGGCTACCGCAAAAAAGGGTCCCCCTGCCAAAGTCAAGTCTGGCGCAGCCTCTATACAGACCCCGTCACCAGTGGAATTGAAAGAAGCAACGGACCGAGGAGCCGGCCTTCGCAAGAGAGCCGTTGCGACTCCCCGAGGCCCCCGGAAGGCGGAAGACCCCAGCTCGGTCCGGCAATGAACCCGCAAAGTGCCTCTTTAAATAGGGGGCCTGAATCCGCCAGGTCGGAGCGGGAATGTTCGCTTCGCTCGGTCTGCCCAGAGCCCCTAGTTGAGAATTATAGAGCCGATTCCAAATTGATTCGCACGGCGTCGAGTAATTGCGCCGTAACTTAGGCGAGAAGTAGGAATCCCATGGAGATGATCTTTTGTGCGCGTCGGTTTCCAGCCGTGGGAATGCTGCTGTCCCTCGGACTGATCCTGCTCCAGCCACCGGTGGTGTCCTCAGCGGCCTCTGGCGTTCCCGGATCATGGAATGTGCGGGATTTCGGTGCGAGGGGTGACGGCAAAACACTCGATACCCAATCCGTCAATGCCGCCGTTCGGGCCTGCTCCGGTGCCGGCGGAGGGACGGTGTTTGTCCCCGCAGGGACATACCTGACTGGGACCATTGAGCTGCTGAGCCATGTGACCCTCTATCTGGAGGCCGGTGCAACGCTGCTCGGCAGCCCGGATGTTCGGCAATATGCATTGCCGGGCCAGGAGGGGAGACCGGCGTTTTCGAGCGGGGCCAAGGATACGGCCTCTGTCGGTCTCATTACCGCCCGCAACGCTTCGCATGTTGCCATCACGGGAGAGGGTGTTATTGACGGCAACGGTACCCGGTTTGCCGACAACCAGACCATTCACGGTACCGGTGACTTTGATGAGAAGTACACCCGTCAGGGGATAGGGTTTCTGGAAAAGACCCGCCAAATCGTGGACGGGCCGGTCGAAACGCTGGACCGCCCGGAGCGGCTCATCCTGTTCTCCGGTTGCCGCTACGTTCGTATCCAGGATGTGACCCTGCAGGACGCCCCCTGCTGGACGGTTCACCTGGACCGCTGTGAGTTCGCCGACTTGAGCGGTGTCAGGATTCATAATAATCTCCTGATCCCCAACAACGATGGCATCCATTGCACCACCAGCCGCTTTGTTCACATTGAGAACTGCGACATCCAGGCTGGAGATGACGCCATCATTGTGAGCGGGCTGGGCGCCGAAAAAGGCGAAGCTGGGAACGTGACCGTGAACAACTGCACACTGCTTTCCCGCTCCAGCGGGATCCGAATCGGTTATGGGATAAGCGATATCCGCAACTGTCTTTTCCAGAACCTGGTGATCCACGGGTCCAACCGGGGTATCGGATTATTTGTCCGGCAGAGGGCTTCGATCCGCAATATTGCTTTTTCGAACATCATTCTCCAAACCCGCCTGATGGCTGGCCACTGGTGGGGAAAAGGCGAGCCCATCCATTTGTCCGTGGTTCCCATGAAGGAAGGGGATCCCACCGGAACCATTGAGAATGTGCGTTTTTCCAATGTCAGCGCTGATAGTGAGGCTGGAATTGTGATGTACGGAGACCGGCAAGGGGACATCCGGGATGTTTCGATTCGCGGATTAAAGCTTCATTTCAGGAATAGCCCTCTGAATTCCCTCTATGGTGGGAACTTCGACCTGCGCCCTGCTCCCAGCCTCGCCACTGCCTTGTTCCGGCACGATATCCCGGCATTCTACGCCCGTGGTGTGGAAGGCTTGTCAATCCACGAGCTGGATTTGAGGTGGGACGCAGTCATGCCCGACTTTGTTCAACACGGCCTTTTCTGCGAAAAATTTCGGGACTTGGAGGTTGATGGTTTCTCCGGCAGACAGCCTCAGCCGTCTGGCACTGGTGCAGCGATCGCGCTCCAGGAGGGGCATGGTCTTGTGCTTCGCAACAGCCGGGCGGAAGACGGAACAGGAGTGTTTCTGTCCATTCTGAGAGTGAATGGGCCACGGTTCCTGTCTGGGAACGATCTAAGCCGCGCGCAAAAAGCTTGGGACGGGGAGATTGCAGATCTCAAACAGAGCGCCAACTACCTGCCCGGAGAATAGAATCGACCCGTGGGGAGGTTTGGGACTGTTTCGAGTTGAACTGAAAAGGTCCCACAGTTGATTCAGGAGAAGCCCGACCGAGCCTCCCAATTCCCCTCTACTTTTGAGTTGAGCCCCGACTCGATCTGCGACTTGATTGATGTCTTGATAGTCGACTCTCTTCAGCGTCGCTTCAACGTCCTTCCTCCCTCTGCGGTGTCTTTTGTCCCTCGAAGGCCCGGTTGCAGAATGCTGCCCCTCCGATGACCAATGCGCAGGCGATCCACAAGCGCAATCCCGGTTGGACCCCCAAGTACGCGGCACTGACCAGAGTGGAGAGCAACGGTGTCAAATACCCGAAAGAAGCAACCAGAATGAAATTCCCCCGCCGAACCGCCCGGTCCCAAAAGAGGTAAGCCAAAAAAGTGGGAACCATTGCCAGGTAGAGCAGGTTCCAAAGCGCGACCCCCGTCCATCGGCCCGGTTCGGGGAAAATGGTCGCCAGTCCCAAAAGGAGGATCCCTGTAGCCAGAATGAAAACTGGAACTGTGCTTCCCGCCTCACTTTTCCCCCAGAGACGACTGAGGTTTGAATAAGACGCCCACGCAACAGCTGCCATCAGTCCCAGCAGAGAGGGAAACAGCGAGCGACGACCGAGCACTGAGAACAGTGCGGGACTATCGCCGGGATCCCAAGCGGCAAGTGCCATGCCGAAGAGCGCCAGTCCAATCCCCAGCGACAGCGGGACCGCCTTGGCCTTCCACTTCAGAATGGGGACTGCCAACACCAGGGTCAATGCCGGCCATAGGTAGTTAATCAATCCCACCTGGACGGCTTCGAGCCGGTCAGCCGAAAGACCGATCCCCAGATAGAGACAGATCATGTATGCTGCAAATAGCCCCCCGCATCCACAAAGGTACCTTGGACCGGAATGTCGTATGACCTCAATTGCCGAGCCTCGGACGATGATGAGGGCGCAGGAAACTGTCCCGCCTAGCAAGTGGATCCACGCCGCAGCCCGTAGCGGCCCCACCTGTTCCGTCAAGGTACGGCCGAAGCCCACCGACGTACTCCAGAACAGGATGGCCAGGATACCGAGCGCTGAATATCGGCTCGTTTCCTTCGGCTCTTTGCTCAAAGATGGCACTGTGTAGATCATGAAGCCTTGATAAGGCTTCATCCTCACCTGGGGCAATTTTCACATCTTTAGGGGTTGAACGGGCAGATTTGAAAGGCCGTGCTCAGGTTCTGCGGGCAATAACCAGGGTGATATCGTCAGCCGCAGGGGCACCAGCCATCCAGTCTTGGACCGCCTGGGTCACGGCTCCCAGGATCTTCTCAGCCGGTTGACAGCGGGCCTCTTCCACTAGCCGGACAAGCCGATCCTCGCCGAATTCCTCCCCTGCAGGATTGTTGGCCTCCGTGACCCCGTCACTGTAAAGGAGAACCACGTCGCCAGGCGTCAGGAAGCAATGCTCTTCTTCGTAGGAGATTCCCGGCAGAATGCCCAGTACCGGGCCCCCGCCCTCGAGCCGCTGAATCTCCCCATTGGAACGGAGGAGAAGCGGAGGATTGTGGCCGGCATTGGAATAACACATATCGCCGGTAGCGGGGTCAAGGAGCGAATAGAAGAAACTGACAAAGCGGTTGTTCAAGGAGGCAGCCGTCAAAATCCGGTTCAGTCGTTCGACCAGACAGGCCGGACTCTCCGGCTCATCAGCCAGGACCTGGACTCGTGCCTGCAGACTCATCATGAGCAGGGCCGCCGGCATCCCCTTGCCGCAGACATCTCCCACTACCACCGCCACTCTGCCGTCAGGATAGGTCACAAAGTCATAGTAGTCACCCCCAACAGTTCGGCAAGGAGCATTATAGGCAGCCAAGTCCAGCCCCGGAACGACCGGGGCCTTGGCCGGAAGAAACTGTCGCTGAATCTCGGCAGCCTGTTCCAGCTCGCTGGCCAGTCGGCGACGGGCCTGTTCAATTTCCGCCATTCGTTGCCGCTCGATACGAATTCCGGCCACATTGGCCATCACCGTCAACAGGTCCAGATCATCGTTAGTGTACTCCCGACCCATGAGGGAGGAGTCGACATAGATGAGTCCTATTACTTCATCGTCGGTCTGCAACGGCACGGCCATTAAGCTCCGGACCTTCTGAGAGACAATACTCTGCATGGCCCGAAAGGCCTCATCGTCCCGGACATCCTTAAGGAGAAGGGAGGTCTTTTCATTAATGACCTTATCCCGCACGGTCGTGCTGATCCGGAAACCATCTCCGCGCGAGGCCTGAACCGTCAACTGGCCCCCCTCCAAGGTCAGCAAGACCCCGCGTTCTGCTCCTACGGCTTCGATGGACAAGTCGAGGATGACGTTGAAAAGTTCCCGAAGGGGGCGCCCCAGGGACAGTTCCCGGCCTGCCCGGCGAAAGGCTTCCAGCGGTGTCCTCCACTGTTCCCGGGTCCGGCCCGATGCCGGTCGAACTGAAGTAGCATTCGTGGAGATGATCTGATCCAGGGAGGTGGTGCTCATGCTCCTGCTGATGAGGAGGTCTTCCTGGCTCTTGTCGAATACAATCGAGCACTGATTGACCATCTCCCGGGGAGTGCCAAAGACCATTATCAGTCGGCTGGCCGCAATTCGGTCGCCCGGCTGGAGCCGTTGCCGGTTTTGAACCCGAAGCCCGTTGAGAAAGGTGCCGTTCTTGCTGCCTAGGTCTGAAACCAGCCAATTCTCTCCTTCCTGTTCCAACAACACGTGTTGTCTGGATAACCCCGAATCCTCCGGGTAGCTGAGCTCGTTTTCGCTGGACCGGCCTAACGACCAGCGGGGTTTGTTCAGCGGGATGTTCTTGGTTTTCCCGTCGGGGAAGATCACCACCACTTCTTTTTCCATGACTTTCTGCGTCAGGGGGAACACTCGATACTCTCGGCCGCCGCACGGAAGAACGCGGTCCTACCGCGGCTTGAACTTGAAGTGAGACAATCCTACCTGATCTTTGCCTGGAATGTAAAATCCAAACTTGCCTGCGACAGAACCCGCATCTTTCCATTCATCCAGGGTCACCCAACTCTGTCCGTCCAGGATTCTGGTACCGATCTCTTCCGGGGAAACACTCAGCTGCAACGTGTAGTAGACCTGCTTTTCGAGTTTGTGAGGAACCTTGACTGTCTGGCCCTTCTTCCCGTTGCGGACACGGGTGCGGGAGAAGGATTTCTTGTCGATTTCGAAAAGGTCATAGTTCCGCTCATCGGTGTAATCCAGTACCCATTGGATGCTCCTGCTCTTGCGCCAGAGCGTGAACTCATAAGTACCGGTGATGGGATGGAGGTTCGAGAGCACGAAGTTTCCGCCCTTTTGAACCAGCCAATCTCCTTCCGCAGCCCAATTGCCCGGCATCTCCCAAACCTTCTTCATGTCGAATTCGGGCTCCTTGACAGGCTGGAGAGTCAGCTCCACCACCTCGGTCCTACCCAAATCGATGTGCACAGGAATGGAGAGCTTGTTGAAACCGGGAGCCGTGGCCGTCAGGGTATAGATGCCCTCCTTCAACTCCATGTGATCCCCCGGCAAAACCCGGGGCTGTGGTTCACTGCCCCCTTCCAGCACCGCCTGGAGGCTGGCCGGTGAGCGTTTCAACTGAAGGTATCCGGTCAAGACCAGCGGGGCGGGGGCCGACTCCACTGCCACACTGGGGGCCATGACTTGCGTCCCCGAAGGAGTCTTCTTCTTTACCGGGGGCATTGCAGCTCTAAGGCGCAGAGGCGTCTCTTGCAGGGGAATCGTTGGATTGCCCGGAGCAGGAGTGGCTATCTCTGGTTGAAGCACGATCTCAAGGGGGGATGGAGCTGTCCCAGGTTTCATATCTAGGGGCAAAGTCGTGGACGCATATCCGTCCAGTTCAGCCCTCAACTGATAGCTTCCGGGTGCCAGTTCCAGAACCAGGTCGGCGGTTCCACGCAACTGGCCATCGACAAAGATTTTGCCTCCGGGAGGAGTGGTGAGGACTCCTTGTCGAATCGTGGCCTGTGGAGTGGGTGCTGGAACTGGGAATTGTGACCCTGGAGCCCGTCCCCTATGTCGAACTGCCCAGGCCCCTCCCAGGACTATGATCAAGACTAGAGCTGTCCTCCACCAGACCTTCCGTCCCGCTGGTTTCATTGCAGGTGAGGCCGGCTCCTCCACCGCGGTCTGACCAGCTGTGGTCTCAGACCTGGCGGAAGGCTGGGGACTTTTGGCATGTGCCATGGTTGACAAGAGAGGGGAGGGATCACTGCGCACGGTCTCGGCCCCCAATGCAGGTAGTTCTGCCGCCGGCTTGGCCCCGCTGCCAGCGCCTTGAGTTGCAGCGAGGGTTTCAGACTCCGGGCCCCTTGACATGAAGGATTCGGTGTCAATTCCTGGCGAATGATCCAGACTTCGGGACAAGGTGTTTCTCAACTGGATCAGGCGAAATTCTTTGGGGTATGCGACCAACCCTTGCTCAACGTGGACGAGCGCCCCGTGCAAATCTCCTGCCGTTTGGGCCTGCCTGGCCTGGGATATGCAGGCTTCCACCAATTCATTACGCTTGCCGTCCTCGGCCAGCGTTCGCAGCCCGACGGCCACAGGGTTCCCCGGGTCCAACTCCAAGGCTTCTTCAACTAAAGGTTCTGCCGAACGCCAGTTCTTGTCCAGCTGGCTGCGGGCCTGCTCGAGTAGGGTGTTGACCAGGATCGCACGGATAACCGGATTGCGATGGTCCAACTGGAACGCTCGGCGCAGCAGGGCCAGCCCCTCATCGCTGCGTTGGGTCGCCCACAACTGCTGTCCCAGGTCCAACAAGCGCTGGGCCTCGGCGCCCCGCTCAACCCCCTGACGAACCATCTTCTCCAATTCACTGAGTTCCTGATCTGCGGGGAATTCCTCCCGAGCCTGTCTCAGGACTTGCTCGGCCTTTTCACACTCGCCTGATTCGATAAGAGAATCAATCTGCTCCACCCAGCGGATCTTGATAGTCGCGGTAGCCTGCTGGTCCCGGCGTTTCATGACTCTCTCCATTTCGAAACTGATGCCGGGATAGGGGCTATATATGGTCTTGAGAATCTCCCATTGACCGAGCGCCTCGTTGAACTGGCATTGCTCCTCGAGCAGGCGGGCCTTGTTCA
>JBGPHY010000224.1:0-8505 GCA_041484625.1 Terriglobia bacterium
ATGGTAACAACCCGCGGGGGAAGCAGACCGCGGAGCTTGAACAGGTCACGCTCCTCCTCCGTAAAACCGGTGTCCTTGTTCAAGATCGGCTGTTCCAGCAACCCGACTCCCCGGTAGGAAACCCTGACGGTCTTGTTTGCATTGAGTGTGTCCACCGTCGCTGTGGTCATAAAAGTTCACCTCGATGATTGCTCTGCAGTTCAGTTTTCGTGAAGATTCTCGATTTGAACCAGGCGGGACTCTTCATAGGTATGACAGCACCGCAGTTTCCCGCAAATCCCTGTCAGCCTGGATGTATCCTGACAGCAACCCGCTTTCCTGGCTACTTTCAAAGAAACCGGTTCAAAGTCGGTAAGAAAGGACGAACAACAAATCGGGCGGCCACAGATCCCGATTCCACCCAGAAGCTTGGCGGCATCCCGAGACCCGATTTGGCGCATTTCGATTCGGCAGTGAAGTGCTGCTGCCAGGGTTTTCAGTAGTTCGCGAAAGTCGATACGGCCATCCGCCGTGTATAAGACGAAAGTCTTACTGCCGTCGGAGAGCATGTGGGTTTTGATCAGCTTCATCTGTAGCTGATGCTTCTCGATGCACTGCCGCACGATCTGGTGTAGCTCCTTTTCGCCTGGCTTGCTGCTTAGTGGCTTTCTCATGACGAATAGGTCACCCGGGAGCTCTCAAGCCTCTTGATCGACATGCGACAGAGTATATTTGGAGGAGAACCCCACTTGCAAAGCGCTTTGTCTTCCCTGTCGCGACCGTACACACACCCACTTATCACATCCATGAGCACTATTGTCTCCGAAAACTCCAGGTGGGGCGATGGTTTTGTTTTGCCGCCGAGTCAACATCTTACTACCCTTGTCTCACACTGTCCTATAGATCAAAACACCCAGCAGCGCGAAATAGTTCCCAAAATACCGGAATGCAGCTGTAAAGGCGAAGGCATCAGCGAGGCCAGCAGGAGAGAAAGAACCCTGCCCAAGGGACCCTGAGAGGGGGGAACCGGTATTAAAAGAATTGTGCGAAACTGATGGAAGTGTTGCAATGGATGTGCCGATCTGTGCCAAGATTTTTCCGGATGGTCTTGCCCGGATCCAACTTGCACCTCGATCCAATGTAAAATGCCCCCAGCGGAGGCAACATGGACTCAGCTCTGGCCTTGCATCGTTTTCATTTTGCGTTCACCGTCACCTTTCACTACATTTTTCCGCAACTCACCATGGGTCTGGCTCTTTTGATTGTGATCCTGAAGAGCACGAGCTTGGGAACGGGAAATCAGCTCTACAACCGCAGTGCTCGGTTCTGGGGAAGGATTTTTGCCATCAACTTTGCCCTGGGTGTAGTGACTGGAATTCCCATGGAGTTCCAGTTCGGAACCAATTGGTCCAGCTTTTCCAAGGCAGCCGGGGGAGTCATCGGGCAAACACTGGCCATGGAAGGGGTATTTTCCTTCTTTCTGGAATCCACTTTCCTTGGCCTGTTCCTTTTTGGCGAGACCCGTCTCGGTCCCAAGGCTCACTGGTTCTCAGCCTTCATGGTCTGGGCTGGCTCGTGGCTGTCGGGATACCTGATCATAGCCACTGATGCATGGATGCAACACCCCACCGGATACCAATTAGGTCCGAACAAAGAGATTCTACTGAGCAGTTTCTGGGGGCTGCTCCTCAATCCGTGGGTTGGATGGCAATATCTTCACAACATGATCGGAGCCGTCATTACCGCCAGCTTCGTGATGGCTGCCATCGGATCCTTTTACCTCCTCAACGGGAAACACCTGGAGTACGCTCAGACCTTTCTGCGCGTGTCGGTGCCAGTGGCTCTGGTTTCCTCTGTTCTGATGATCTTTCCCACAGGGGACGGTCAGGGAAAGAACATCGCCCGGCATCAACCCGTCACCTTGGCTGCAATGGAGGGACTTTTTTACTCGCAGGAGGGCGCACCTTTAGCGATCCTCGGTCAACCTGACATGAGCAAAAACCGGCTGGATAACCCTCTGGAAATTCCACGGATGCTGAGTTTCCTGACCTACCGGCATTGGGCAGCAGAAGTGCGGGGATTGGATGCTTTTCCTCGAGAGGATTGGCCCGACAATGTTCCTCTGCTTTATTACAGCTATCACATTATGGCGGGGCTGGGGACAATCTTCATTGCGGCGATGCTGGCGGCCTGCTGGAAGCTGTGGAAAGGGCATCTCTATACGTCACGCGGGATGCTCTGGCTGCTGATGGCCCTGGGACCGTTTCCCTACATCGCCAACACAGCAGGTTGGATGACGGCCGAACTCGGGCGCCAACCCTGGCTAATCTATGGTCTAATGAGGACCCAGCACGGGGCATCCAGTCATGTCTCAGCCGGAAATACTCTGTTCACCTTGATTGGCTTCATGGGCATGTATGCCCTCCTGAGCGTTCTGTTCCTGTTTCTGTTCTCAAAGGAAATTGACCAAGGGCCGGAGTCTGCGGTCCAGGCAGCCCACTAACAACAAGGGGTACTGAACAATGGAGACGACTTGGTTTTGCCTGGTAGCAATGATGATCGTGATGTACGTAATATTTGACGGGTTCGATTTGGGAGCCGGTGTCATTCACTGCTGGGTTGCCCGGACCGAATTCGAGAGGCGCATGGTATTGAAATCCATCGGACCTGTTTGGGACGGAAACGAAGTCTGGCTCCTGGCCGCCGGGGGGACCCTGTATTTTGCGTTCCCAGCCCTCTATGCCTCGGGTTTTAGCGGCTTCTATCTGCCTGTAATGATAGTTCTCTGGCTGCTAATGGCTCGAGGGATCTCCATCGAATTCCGCAACCACGTGGAGGGCCCCGTCTGGAAACCAATATGGGATACCCTCTTCTCTGTGTCCAGCACCTTGCTGGCCGTGTTTTTCGGTGCCGCCCTGGGAAATGTGGTCAGGGGTGTCTCCCTGGACGCCTCGGGTTACTTCTTTGAACCTTTGTGGACCGACTTCCGGTTGGGCAAAGAAACCGGAATCCTGGATTGGTATACCGTCCTTGTTGGACTTTTCGCCCTCTTCACCTTAACAACTCATGGGGCCTTTTGGGTGGCACTCAAGACCGATAAGGAGCTCCAGGAACGGTCCCGAACGATGGCCTGTATCGCCTGGTGGGGAGTGGCCGCTCTCACCGTCGCGGTTACCCTTGTTACTTCCCGGGTGCAGCCTCATATCCCTGCCCGACTGAAGGAGGAGCCCTGGGGACTTATTTTCCCCCTCCTTGCACTGGTAGGCCTGATGGCGATGCGCTGGTATCTCCATAAGAGAGAAGACTTGATGGGTTTCCTGTCTTCTTGCCTGTTCATCCTGGGAATGCTGACCAGCACTGTTTTTGGAATCTATCCTTACGTCCTTCCGGCTCGCACTGATCCGGCCTTTGGCCTGACTCTTCACAATGCCGCAGCCCCACCTTACGGCCTGAAGGTCGGGCTGATCTGGTGGTCCATTGGCATGATCCTGGTGATTGCTTATTTTGTCTACATCTACCGGCACTTTGCCGGCAAGGTTCAACTCGAGGAGGAAAACGGATATTAATGGGGTATTTCTCCCTGTACCAATGCTTTTTCACCCAGAGTGCCGGTTCACCAGAGTCCCGCGCAGAATCGCATCAAAACCCCGCTTACCTATTCACTTTCAGGTAGTTAAGAAGAGTCTAAGAATTCTCCTCACTGATGGCATCGCACATGCTTCAAAAGGCTCAGAGGCTATCCATGGAGTCCAAGAAGATGAAGATCCTGGTAGTAGAGGATGATAAGTTGTTTTTGTGGACCTTGAATCACTTCTTGCAGAAAGAAGGGTATGAGGTCTGCTCGGCCGTGACAGGAGAGTCGGCCTTCGACATGGCCCAGCGGCAGACTTTTGATGTCGTTATCTCTGATTTTCATCTTCCCGGTTTGAACGGTAGAGAATTGATCAAGCGAGTGAAGACTCTCCAGCCCAAGGCCAAGGCTGTGCTGATCAGTGCCTATCAAAAAGAGGAAGCCGCCGGAGAGGACGAAATCATATTCAACGGGTATCTCAACAAGCCTATCGAACTCGGCACACTCAGACAACTTCTCCTGGACCTGACCACCAGCGGGGGTGGAGTCGGCGCGTGACCATTTGCCTGTTCTGTTAGAATCAAGGCACGTCAAGAGTTGGCAAAGAGCTTGCTCTAAGAGGGACAAGCGTCTACACAATTGTAGCTACTCTATTTCCAAGAGACAAAACAGGGAGGGGTGAATGCCTCCGTCTATACATTCGTCTTCGCATCCGCAGGGCCACCCGAGATCAGAGAACAGTGAAATCTACGCACCCTGCTGCCTGGAGCCGCCGACCCAGGAGAACTCTTCCAGCCATGAACGTGCCTCGAGGAGCACCGCCAGGAATCAACTGCGCTTAGTCTTCTGGGAAACCACATCGGCCTGCAACCTGGAATGCGTCCATTGCCGCAGGATTGATGTTGCCGCAGAGCTGGCAAAACAGGACATGACCACCGAACAGAGCCTGGCCTTTATTGACGCCGTGGCTGTGGTCGGAAACCCGATCTTGGTCCTGAGCGGTGGAGAGCCACTGTCGCGGCCTGACATTCTTCAGCTTGCCCGCCACGCCCGCAGCCGGGGGTTGACCATTGTCCTGGCCACCAACGGCACCCTGATCGACCAGTCCGTGGCGAAGGAAATTGTGGCGTCCGGCATTGGACGTGTCGCCATCAGTATCGATGGGGCCCGCCCTCAAACCCACGACCAGTTCCGCGGCATTCCAGGGTCTTTTCAACAGGCTCTTAACGGATTCCGGCTACTAAAAGAGGCCGGCATGAGCTTGCAGATGAATTGCACGCTGGCGAAACATAACGCGGAAGAACGAGAGAAACTCTATCAGATGGCCCTGCGCATGGGTGCTGACGCCCTCCACATTTTTATGCTGGTTCCCGTGGGTTGCGGTGTGGAGATCGCTGCGGACAGCCAACTGCCTGCGGATGAGTATGAGAGGATCCTGAACTGGTTCTATGACAAGTCACGGGAAGGCAAACTGCAAACGAAAGCCACTTGTGCACCCCATTACTACCGGATCATGAGGCAGCGCACCAAGGCGGAAGGAATCAAGCTCTCCTATGCCACTCACGGCATGGATGCGGTTACCCGAGGGTGTCTGGCGGGATCCGCGGTTTGCTTTGTCTCTCACAAGGGGGAGGTTTTCCCCTGCGGCTATCTGCCCGTAACCGCCGGAAACGTCTTGGAACAGCCCTTCCAGGAAATCTGGGAGAAGTCTTCGGTGTTCGCCGAATTGCGCGATACAGACAACCTCAAAGGGAAATGTGGAATTTGCGAGTTTCGCAATGTCTGCGAGGGCTGCCGGGCCCGGGCATTTGGTGAAACCGGTGACTACCTGGCAGAAGAACCCTACTGCACTTTCCGACCCCGCGCATTAAGCTGATCAAACCGCAACGCATGGGTGGCAATGCGACAAAGGTTGGCCCCGGAACATCATTCCATCGTCACTGTGAAGCTGAGTCGCACCTGCTGGTCCTGGTCATGGGTAATCTCATAAGACCGCGTTCCCCCCAAAATTTCCCGAATGGCCACAACATCTCCTTCAGAGAAGAAGACTGCGCCGGAAAAGTGGATCAGGAGTGTCCGGTAATCCACCGGTTCAAATTCTACTGGTAGATCCTTCAGATGATCATGCGTGGGAAGAACCTTGAGTCCTTCCTCCAGGCGTTTGCGGATCGCCCTGATTTTCTCTTGAACCTCAGCTTCGCGGTTCCTCATGAAGAGATCCCCTGTCCCAGGTCATAATTTCCGGTTTCAACCGAGACGGGGCCACAGCCGGCCCCGCTCACTACAGCCGGAATATTCTACGATATTAATTCAAATTTCCTGCTACGTCATTCGTCAATTCCTAGAACCCGCCCAACGACTCAACGCTGCGGACATTCCCCCAGTGTGCTTGAAAACTCGCAATCGTGTCATTTCCTTTCGTGGTCTCCCCTGCCGAAGTACTTGATTATCATGGAAAAGGATTCAATCTTCATCGCTCTCCGGTGTGGAATGCGAATTGCCTATTGTAGCACGGGTAGTGACTTGATAATATCTGCCTTCCGGTTGATCTGGACACAAACCGGAGGACACATCCGGTTTGCAGGAGCGACCCCCACTTGACCTGACAACCCCTCCCTGGGCAAGTAGGAGTGGTTGCTCCTGCAATTTTTTTTTGCGGTGCTGGAGGGGTGACAATCTTTGAAAAGGGAGGCTTCGGCTGGCATGAAACGACTACGGGCGTTGATCACGGCGTTTTCGTTTGCCGTACCAATGATGCTTCTGTTCTCCTTCGACAGTGTTGCATCTCAGCAGTTCAGTAAGGATACCGGTAAGAAGTGTCTGGATTGCCATAAAAAGATCCCCAAGAAGGGTGATAAAGATGCGCAGTTGACCGAACTGGGGCAGAAGTTCAAAGACAACGGCAACAAGATGCCTAAGTAGCATAGGGTGGAGACTTAAGAAAAGGGCGGCCACGAGCCGCCCTTTTTTTTGGGGGGAGGCATCCGGATGGTTGGAAAAGGAATGTGCTGAAGTCGCAGTGCAAACCTTCAGGAGTTCTGCTATTTCCCGGCCGTGGGTTGTATTCTAGAGCCTCCGTCGGACCACGAAATTACTTGGGACGCCAAAGAAAATTGAACAAAAAAGGCATTCGACAGTCTTTGGCAACCTTTATCCTGGATGAAGCCTCATATCTTAAGGATCGGCCGGCCGAGGTTGTGTTACTTGTGATTCGTAGTTGACAAGAGTGTCGGGTCTCATTTACATTTCCGGTCGAACCGGTTCCATCCGTTGTCCAGCGGCACGGGAGCCCGGCAGGATTTCACGAATTTAGCCGGGTCCGAAAAAGAATTCTATCAGGATAAAGCCACTGGTCCAGCTGGATGCGGGGCCCCATTCTATCCGCGGAGGTCAATTATGAAGGAGGTCACAGCAGTGTTGAAGCTATTGGGTGTTACTCTCTTCACATTGGTGGTTGCATTTGCATTGTCTTTCCAGATAAGCGCAACACCGAAGTACGCCAAGGATACCGGAAAAAAGTGCCTGGACTGCCACAAGAAGATTCCGAAGGCGGGTGACAAAGATCCTCAGTTGACTGAATTGGGAGAGAAGTTCAAGGCGAACGACCATAAATTGCCCAAGTAGCCAACCCGGGAACGAGGAAAAGAAGAAGTTGAAAGGCTGTCCCCCTTCTGTTGGCTTTCTGATATCTTGGCAATCATTCATGCCATTTTCCGGCAGTTCTTTGTCGGCGCAAAGCGATTAGTTCTTGTGGTCAGGAGTGAGATGTCAGCAACCCCTGACCACACTGGTTCCTGAAAATCTCGGACCGATATCGCGACCGAGCTATTCCCCACCCTTTCCCCTCATGACTCCGTCTCCACTTTGATGATCCGTTCTTCCCTTCAGCAAGAGTTGATTTGTCTTTGGATGATTGTGTAGTATGAGCAGGTTTCATCGGCGGGTGAACGCCTGATGCGGCTGGCCTCTAATGAATTGGAATTCTGTTGCGATAGAGGGAGGGAACCCTTTTGAGAACTCATCATGGAGTGTCAGTTAATCCCGCCATAGTTCCGCCTTTGGATCCAGAGTTCCTCCCCGCCTCGGTTTTCAACCGCGAATTCCGCAAGCGTGTGTCGGAGGCCGGTGGGGTCCCGCTTCGGTTGGCGCTGGAGCGAGCCGAGGGAGCGCTCTCCACATACTCCACCATGGTCTTTCACCCCGATTCCCCTGAATTTTCCGCCAGCTTCTTTTATATCGAGCGTATCGTGAAATTTCTACTCTGGCAGCACGGCGGTTGGAAACTCACGGTAGGAGGCCCCAGGCCAATCGCAGATTTCCTCAGCCGGACGTACTCGCCTTCCGGGGCAAGGGCTTTCGATTATGAATTCATGTCGCGAGTTTACGAGAAGGAGTTCACGGTTGTGGCAACCACTTCGGACGCGGTCCCTGAAGCCCGGGCAAGTTCTATCCCTCTGGGGCGACATCTCAAGGGATGCCGGGTCGGCTTTGACCTGGGTGCCAGCGACCGCAAGGCCAGCGCCGTCATCGACGGAAAGGTGGTTTTTAGCGAAGAAGTCCCCTGGGATCCGCGTAATGCCAGTGACCCCAATTACCATTACCACGGGGTGCTGGATTCCATTCGCCGTGCGGCTTCTCACCTTCCCCGACTCGACGCGGTCGGGGGCAGTTCCGCAGGAGTGTACGTTGCCAACCGTGCCCGGATCGCCTCCTTATTCCGTGGGGTTTCGCGTGAGGACTTCGAGAAAAGCATCGCCGGGATGTTCTTGCGTATTCGCGACGAACTGGGAGTGCCCATGGAAGTGATCAACGATGGGGAAGTCACGGCCCTGGCCGGATCCATGTCAATCGGGGACAACCCTGTCTTGGGAATTGCCCTGGGATCGAGCCAGGCCGCAGGTTATGTGGATGCCAAAGGGCACATCACTGGAGGATTGAATGAATTAGCATTCGCC
>JBGPHY010000225.1:0-8490 GCA_041484625.1 Terriglobia bacterium
CAAAATTTGAAATTAGGGCTTGGTACTGCCTCCCTACAGAAGCAGTCAGTTCAGTCGGGAAGAGTCTGGCGGATCAACAGCATTTGGGTCTGATAAACCTCGATTGGAGTCGCTGCTGGTGGAATTGCTTCCAGGACTCCCGCGTCGCTGCCCTGCCCTCTCGACGCAGATACCGGTTGTAAGCATTCTGGTCACTGATTTCCCCAAGAAGCCCCACCACCAGGGCCAGAAATCGTCTCAAGCGTCTCATATTTCCTCCGACCGCAGTTGGGATAAAACAAACGGAGTTTCGGTAAGCTGGACTTCCCTGGTTCCCCTCAGGATTCCGTACCACGTGCATATGGAATCGATCAGCACAGTCGCCACAAGCAATATGAAAATCGCGCAGAGCAGGGCATCCAGCCTGGCATTAAAGATCATGGCCTGGGTCTCCTCCAGTCCGGCAGCAGGGAGGCTACCTGCTCGGAGCGATGCCTCCAGTTGAGCCGCCTGGGCGAGAAATCCGATTCGCGGGTTGGACGAAAAGATCTTTTGAAATGCACCGGTGAAGGTGACAGTCAGGAGCCAAGCCAGAGGAATCCCGGTAATAAACAAGGTGCGAGCCCGGTGCATTTTAATGAAGATGGTCGTGGCCACACACAAAGCAATGGCGGCCAGCAACTGGTTCGCAATACCAAACAACGGCCAGAGCGAATGGATTCCCCCCAGGGGGTCTAGAACCGCCTGGTAAAGAAAGTAGCCCCAACCCAGCACGATCAGGGCGCTGGTCAAAATGACTCCGGGCATCCAACTGGTCCGGCCCAGAGGCCTCCAAACGTGCCCCAGCATGTCCTGAAGCATGAAGCGGCCCACCCGGGTACCCGCGTCGATAAGGGTTAGAATGAACAACGCTTCAAACATCAGGGCGAAATGGTACCAGAACCCGAGAACGGCCCGCCCCCCTCCCCACCTGGCAAAAATATGAGCCATCCCCAAGGCTAACGATGGAGCGCCACCGGTTCGGAAAAAGAGGGTTCTCTCTCCCACGTTCCGTGCCAACTGTTCCATATCGCCCACCGTTACCGGGAAACCCCAGGAACTTATGGTAGCGACTGCGGCTTCCGGAGAAGCTCCCACGACGCCGACTGCGGTGTTGACTGCAAAATAAACTCCCGGCTGTAGCACACAGGCTGAAATCATCGCCATGATTGCCACAAAACTCTCCAAACACATGGCCCCGTAGCCCACCGGCAGGGCATGCCATTCGCGGGCAATCATCTTAGGTGTTGTACCGGAAGAAATCAGGGAATGAAAACCGGAGATGGCTCCACAGGCAATGGTGATGAAACAAAAGGGGAAGATCCTGCCCGGGAATATGGGGCCGCTTCCGTCACTGAATCGGGTTAGGGCTGGCAGTTGGAGTTCGGGGCGGACCAAGAGGATTCCCACTCCCAGGATGAGGATGACCCCCAGCTTGACAAAGGTGCTCAGATAATCCCGAGGTGCCAGTAAGAGCCAAACCGGGAGGGCGCTGGCCAGAAATCCATAGACAATGATGGCAACCGCCAGGGCCAGGCTGGAATAGGTAAACCAGGAGGCGAGGAAGGGAGCCTGAGCAACCCATTGACCGCCAAAAATGCTCATCACGACAAGTACAAACCCAAGGACGGAGCATTCCAAGACTTTGCCGGGCCGCCAGTATCGCAGGTAAAGCCCCATGAAAACAGCAATCGGCATGGTAGCCACAATGGTAAAGGTCCCCCAGGGACTTCCTTTGAGCGCATTGACGACCACCAGCGCCACAACCGCCAGGAGGATGATCATGATCAGCAACACGGTTAGCATGGCGGTAAAGCCCCCAATTTTGCCGATTTCCTCACGGGCCATCTGCCCCAACGATTTCCCGTCTCTGCGCATGGAGCAGAAAAGGATGACAAAGTCCTGCACGGCTCCACCCAGCACCACCCCGACTATGATCCAAAGCGTGCCTGGAAGATAGCCGAACTGGGCTGCCAGAACAGGCCCCAGGAGAGGTCCTGGTCCGGCGATGGCCGCAAAATGGTGCCCGAACAGGATCCACTTGTTGGTGGGTTCATAATCATGCCCGTTGCGAAGCCGTTCGGCAGGGGTGGCCCGGTCGTTATCCAGGGACATCACTCTGCTGCCAATCCATCGGGCATAAAAACGGAAGCCGACAGCGTAAGTGCACGCGGCACCCACCACCAGCCAGAAGCTGTTGACGGATTCGCCCCGGTGAATCGCGATAGCTCCCAGGCAAAAGGCGGCAAGGATTGATATGACCACCCAGACGAGCCGATCGATCAGTCTTGTCATGAAGTTCTTCAAAAACGTTATAGAGTTTTGGCTATCAAGGATACACATTTCTCCCGGGCCCTTCAAACGGATTTGATTGATTCGCATGCACGAGCCAAAGTATCCTGTGTCCGCCGAGGTGGCTAGATGGCCCGAATGGAACTGTACTTTCAAACTGCGGAGCTGAAATTCTTGTATCAACTATTCTCAAGCTTCAGAACCGTGGCCCCATAACCCCCGGGCTGCTCTGCAGGTTGTCTTGGCGCATGCAGCGGTGCCCATTACGGCGCATATGGAATGTCCATGAGGAAAATCGGACTGTTAATTGTCGACCACGGGAGTCGGGTGGATGAGGCAAATGAACTCTTGGCCGAGGTGGTGAGGCTGGTCAAAGACATGTCCCAATTAGAGATTGTCCACTATGCCCACATGGAACTGGCAGAGCCTACCATTCAGCAGGGGTTTGACACTTGCGTAAAAGAAGGAGCGGAGGAAATTGTTGTCCATCCGTACTTCCTGGTACCGGGGCGCCACTCCACGGAGGATATTCCACGAATGGCAGCTCATGCCGCACAAAAGCACCCCAAGATCAGTTTTAGGGTCACACCTCCCCTTGGCCTTGACCGCAAAATCGGGGAATTGATATTAAAGCGGGTTCAGGAGGACGACCCATGCAGAAAGTGAAGGCCTTGAGGCCAGGTAGTACTCTCGGGGTGGTGGCTCCGGCCAGCGACGTTTCCGAGGAATCTGTACGGCAGGGTGCGACTGAACTTGAGCGCCTCGGCTTTCGAGTGGTCCTTACCGATTCCCTGTATTCCAGGCATCACTATTTTGCCGGCCTACATACGGACCGTGCGCGACAGTTCATGAACTTTTTCGAGGACCCCCGGATCGATGGCGTCGTCTGTGCCCGGGGCGGTTACGGGTCCGTGCATTTGCTGCATCTCCTCGATCCCGAGAGTATCCGTCGCGCATCTAAGGCGTTGATTGGCTACAGCGACATCACTGTCCTCCTGCAGTTTCTGGAACAGCAGTGCAGCCTGGTCTGCTTTCACGGTCCGATGCTCGCCCGGGAGTTTGCTCTGGGCGAGACCGCGTACGACAAGCAGGTTTTCCTGGACGTCCTAGGCAGCACTCAGCCAGGATTGGAGATCAATTGCAGCCACGGCATCACCTTGAGAGGAGGCAAAAGCCGCGGTCCATTGACGGGCGGCTGCCTTTCTCTGCTGACCGCTTCCCTGGGTACCTCCTATGAGTTCCAAACAAAGGGGAAAATCCTCTTCCTGGAAGATGTGAACACCAAGCCTTACCAGATCGATCGAATGCTGATGCAGTTGAAGCTGGCCGGCAAGTTTGAGACTGTCCGGGGAGTACTCTGGGGAGAAATGCTGGGTTGCGTTCAAGGACCCCAGCAGGATTACCGTTTGCCAGATATCGTAATGGAAATCCTTCAGGAGTACAATTTCCCCATTCTCTACGGAGTCAAGTCGGGCCACACTTCCAGCCGGGCTTTGACTCTCCCCTTTGGGGTCGAGGTGGAGCTGGATGCAGACCGAAGGACCCTTCGACTGGAAGAGGCGCCGACGATTTAATTTTCGGACCGTCAATGTTTAATCAACTCTCCATCCGGCACATTCACTTGATCGGAATCTGCGGAACGGCCATGGCGTCTCTGGCGGGGATGCTGAAGGCTTCCGGTTACACGGTTACCGGCTCCGATCTTCACATCTACCCACCCATGTCTGACTTTCTAGAGGTTCTGGGTATCCCGGTGTTTCAAGGCTATTCCGAGGGACACCTTTCCCCACTGCCGGACCTGGTGGTGGTGGGAAACGCCATCTCTCGCGCCAACCCGGAAGTGGAGTACATGTTGAACGCGCGGCTCCGCTATGCCTCCATGGCTGAAGTGTTGAAGGAATACTTCCTGCGAGGAAAAAGGGTGGTGGTCGTCGCTGGAACTCACGGGAAGACTACCACCGCATCATTATTGGCCTGGCTATTGGAGTTTGCCGGAACTTCCCCGGGGTTCCTGGTCGGAGGCATCGCCGAGAACTTCGGGAGCAGTTTCAAGCTAGGGAAGGGGGAGTCTTTTGTTATTGAAGGGGACGAGTATGACACCGCCTTTTTCGACAAGGGTCCGAAATTCCTCCACTATTTGCCGGATTGGGTTATTTTCAATAATTGCGAATATGACCATGTGGACATCTATGCCAGTTTCGAATCCGTAAAGATCAGCTTTCGACGTCTCATTAACATCATTCCCTCCAACGGGCGTCTGGTTGCCGGGTGGGACGATTCTGTGGTTCAAGAGCTATCCGGTGCGGCTTTTTGTCCTATACTGTCTTTTGGCTTGGAAGGCCAGCCGCTTTGGAGTGCAGGCTCGATCAATTACCAGGAGCATGTGACGCGATTTGAGGTGAAATGGCAAGGGCAGGTTTGGGGGGAAGTGGAGACACCCCTGGCCGGGGCCTTTAATGTGAAGAATGTGCTGGCCGCGCTGGCCTGCGCGCATGGTTTGGTGGTCAGCAAGCCACAACTGCTCGAGGGACTCCGCAGTTTCAAGAATGTGAAGCGCCGGCTGGAAACCCGGGGCGTAGCCCGGGGGGTGACAGTCTTCGATGACTTTGCCCACCACCCAACGGCAATTCGTGAAACGCTGAGGGGCGTGAAGGCACGTTTTCCCGGGAGCAGGGTCTGGGCCATTTTCGAGCCTCGTTCTGCAACCTCCCGAAGAAATGTTTTTCAGAAGGAATTTGTAGAGGCGTTCCAGGTGGCCGACCAGGTTGTCTTGTGCGCCCCCTATGCCCCGGAGAAGCTCGATCCGGCCGAAAGGTTGGATGTCCGCAGGATTGTGAAGGATCTTACCGATCGGGGGACCCCGGCAGAAGCTTGGGATACCGCTGATGAGATCGTGCGGGCCGTGACTCTGCGATTAACAGCGGGCGACAAAATCGTTATCATGTCCAATGGCGGCTTTGATGGGATTCATCGGAAATTGCTCGACGCTCTGGGTTCCACTCCGGAGCATCCTTCCACTTGAAACGAAGCCTGGTCATGTCTGACAAAATGAGAAAGAAACGAATCCTGATTGTGGATGATGATCCAGGGATCCTCACCATGCTCAAGCTGCTGCTCCAACTGGAGGGCTATTCCCCCTTGACCTGCAGTGATCCTACCGCGGTATTTGACCGCCTCGAACAGGAAAAGCCCGACCTGGTCCTGTTGGATGCCATGATGCCCCAGATGGACGGTCTGGAGGTCCTCCATCAGGTCCAGGCCCGAAACCTGCTTCATCGACCTCCTATTGTGCTCCTGACCGGGAACGCGGAGGAATCATACTCCAAGCAGGCCCTGGAGAGAGGAGCCAGCGGAATCATCATCAAGCCCTTTGTAAAAGAAGACCTGCTGGACAAGCTGGAATCGTTCCTGGGAAAGCAGAAATAAGACCGTATATGCTGAGAACCGCGCTGGTGGTCCTGGCAGTGTTCGGAATGATCTTCCTGGCCCTGCCGCCCTTGATATTGCTGGCCCGGATCCAGGGGAGGCCCGACGTGCTTTACTCGGTGGGCCGCCTGGGATCCAGGTTGGCGCTCCGCCTGGCCGGCGTTCATCTCCAGGTGCGAGGCCTGGAACAGGTGGATCCCAAGCGGAACTACTTGTTCCTGGCAAATCACCAGGGAAACTGCGATCCGCCCGTACTGCTGGCTGTGATCCCGCAGAACACCCGGTACATCTTGAAAAAGGAACTCAGCAAGATTCCGATCCTGAATATCGCGATGAGACTGGGAAGCTTTGTCTTTATCGACCGCAAGGACCGGGTCGACTCCGTCCGGGGGATGAATCAAGCCGTGGCACAATTACAGCAGGGTGAGTCCTTCCTGGTTTTCCCGGAGGGTACGCGGACGCGGACTGGCAAGATGGGAGAGTTCAAGAAAGGCCCGTTTGCGATTGCGATGCAGTCAGGAGTTCCAATTGTACCCATCACCATTAAAGGAAGCTTCGAGGTGATGCCTCCTACCCGGTTTCGGATTAACCCAGGCATTATCTCCCTGACTTTCCATCCCCCGCTGGAGCCCCGGAACTTTCCCCCCGATGACCGCAGCCTGTTAAGAGAGAAGGTGCGGAAAATCATTGCGTCGGGGCTGATGGAGACCCAGGAGGAATTCCAAACATGACCAATGACCCAAATCCGACCCGCGCCCACTTGGCCTATTCGCTGGTTTGCGATGATGTCCGACTGGAGGTGGGGAACAAGCTCAGCGTGATGGGGATTTTCCAGAACATCTTCTTCCCTTCATTGCCCTCCACCTACTTCAGGTTTGTGCTGCTGAATCACTAGGAAGGTTCCGGCGACCACACGATGGAGATCAAGATCGTCTCTCCGGACCGGACCAAACTACTTGCCAGGACCGGCCCATCCGGGTTCTCTCTTACCCCGTCGAGCGTCGCCGACAACGTGACGGTATTCAATAATGTCACCTTTGAGCAGGAGGGCACACACCTCCTTCAAATCTGCCTGGATGACATCATGGTCCGGGAAATCTACCTCAACGTGGTGGTGGTTCCCCCGCAATCCAATCCCACTGTGAATTGAGTCCTGCACTGGTATCTTGACGTCCGCGCTTCTAGCGCCGGCATTCGACCAGCCGGAAGGTCACCAGCTCGTTGTTGTTTTCGTCGACTGCTGCAAATTAAGCCTTGCTCGATGCGATCAATTCGATTCTTTATCAAAGGGTCTGCACTCACCTCGCCGAAGGCCCCCTGCTTGACGAAGAGAGAATCCCTCTCGCCGACGTCACGCTACAAGATTCAGGAGGTCAACACATCCACTCGACCCTCACAAGGCATGAAAAGAGAGGAATGGCAGGATGGTTCGGCCATTGCCCCCCTGATTTTCTGTGACGGAACACTCATTCTTCCCTGCTCTCTGTTTGGTTCAAAGATCTCAATTACCGGAAGTTCTCCACCAGCATCAGGTCGCTGGTGACTTCGTCAATCTGCGAGAACAGGAGGGACCGGCCGTCCGGCGAAAAAGAAAGGCCCTCAAATGCCGGAGCTGACATCGGAGCGACGGTTTTCACCTCGCCTGTGACGAAGATCAGAAACTGGATGGAAGACTTCCTAAAGGGGGGCCCAGGAATGAAATAGATCCCTTCCTTGACCAGAGAGAAAGCACGCCATACCACAGAGGGGAGGACCTGACTCTCCTCCCCACCACTCAGCGGCATCTTCCAAAGAGCCGATGAACCCCATTCTTTCATGTAATAGATGGACTTGCCATCCGGTGACTCAAAGGCCGTCTCGCCTCCATTCCGGGTCACCTGGATTGCCTCCCCGCCTCCAGCCGAGACTTTCCAAGTCTCCCATCGACCGGTCCGATTCGATGCAAAGTAGACCCAATTGCCATCTCTCGACCAGCTCGACCCAACGTCGTCTGCGGTATCAGTGGTCAGGCGGATTGGCTTTCCTCCACTCGCCCGGATGATATAGATATCGAAATTCCCTTCCAGGTTAGAATCGAAGGCGATGCGTTGCCCATCGGGTGACCAACGCGGGGTCCCGCATTCTCTGCCTGACCTTGAAAACAGTTCCACGGTATTGGAGCCGTCCGCATCGCAAACCCAGATGCCAACGACTCCACTGCGCCAGGATTCAAAGGCAATCCGCTTGCCGTCGGGAGAATACTGTGCAGATTCTTCCGCACGTGTGGAAGCAATAAACGGGCTTGGGGCACCGGCGGCCACTCCTGGGTCCGACAGCGAAAGACGCCATATATTGGTGTCACAAACCGCATTCTGGTACGCCAGCCGGTTGCCACTTCGGGAGATGGTTGGGTAGATACCCTCTCCAGTAAATGGTAGCGGCTCCGGCTCCCCGGCACCGGAAGCCGGCACCTTCCAAAGGCGGAAGTCTGCCAAACCCCCGGAACTAAAGATGATTTCCCGCCCATCTGGTGTCCAGGCCAAACCCCAGAGTCCGTCCTTCACGGAAGTCAGTCGTCTCGGCTCCCCTTTGGGCTTCAAGTCTTCGGTCAGGTCGAGAAGATAAATGGATCCCATGAAACCGGCCCAGCGGCCGAACGCAACAGTCCGCCCATCTGGTGAGACGGCGGGATCGGTGTCAGGGAGTGATTTCGTCGGCGGTGAAGTCAAGCTGCGTGTTTCACCTGTCTCCGTTGATATCAGCGCCAGACCGCCA
>JBGPHY010000226.1:0-8431 GCA_041484625.1 Terriglobia bacterium
AGAATGACAGATGCAACAAGGGATGCGCTTTTCCGGATGGAGAGTAATGTGAGACGGTGGATGTCGGCATTCATTGCGAAGCCCTCCTTTCACGCACACTGACCGGATGAGGTTCTCCCCTCGGTAAGCTGAACAGTCCATTGTCCCCTTGCTTGGTGCGTTCCAGAGCTGGAACAAAGACAATTCCGGGCACTGGCAATCCTCCATTCAGCACCAAGAGGGGCTCGTTAGACAGCTCATTCAGGCGGAAAATAGAGTTTCCACTCAAACGATTCAAACCGGTTACCTTTCCCGTCAGAGGAATAGCCTCGACGCGGCGTTCCTGCAAATGAAGGCTCAGGATCTGTCCAGAGCGATCAGTTGTGACAAACAGTCGGCTATCGTCGTCCGACAGGGCAATGGCTGCCGGCCGGTACACTTCTTTTCCCTGGATCAGCGAGACCACGTTCTCAACTGTATAGCCCGGAATCCGGATCCGCAGAATCTCAGCTGTCCCGGCGTCAGCCACCAAGGCGTCGTTCCCCAAGCGGAAAAACGTAATGGCTGTGACACGCCCCAAACGAGTCACCCATTGAATGTCACCAGCGGAACTTGCCGCATAGAGGACAGTCTCTTCACTGCCTTGAACTCCAAACAACGCCATTTGTCCGTCATCTCGGATAGCTACGCTGCCGAGTGTCCCGGGCAAACGGGACAGGTCGACAATCGGGGAGAATCTGGGCGAGTTGGGGAGGCCAGTGACGATTCGAAAGCTTCTCCCTCCGGCGCTAATCAGTCCGGCCGCCTGGCCCCTGGGGCTGAAAGCAATCTGGCTAACGGGAGAAGTCAGAGTCACAAGCGAACTCGCCGTCACGGGACTCTGAGCCAACCCCAAGACAAATACCTCATCGCCCAGGGCGTTAACACCCAGGGCAAAATCCTGAGTAGGCGAGACGACGGCTGAAGACAGTGGAAGATTGTCAATCCGGACAGGCTCCCCCAATATCGAGGCTCCGGGGATGCCCCAGATGGGGCGTAAGGCCCGTTCTGTTCCATCGAACACGAATCCCAGAACGGGTCTGCCTAATTCAGCTCCTTCAACGGCAGAAAGCAAAATCGGGATCAACAAAGTAAAGACTATGAGTGATCGTGCAGACACGCGAACCGCCTTTCTCTCTAAATGCTCCTGAAGCTACAGAATTCTGGCACGGTTATGGGAGTCCATTCCGTCACCTGGGAGGACCAACCGTGGGAGTGCCTGGTGAGATTGTTGTAGCCGGGACTCCGGTTGCCGATGAGCTGCCGCGGGTGGCCGCTACAATACCTGCGGCCGCTGCTCCGCCAGCAATAGCAAGAATCGCAATTAACTTAGCCGAAACCCCTCCTGCAGCCGCGGCAGCTGCTGCACCAGTCACATTACTCTGGGCGATGACTGCGCTGGCTGTGAGGCTTTGAGCCGTGACCTGGACGGCGATCTGGAATTGCCCCTCGGTCTTGTTGGGCTTCAAACCTTTGGCAATCGCTTTCCCCTGCGGGTCGGTGGTGGTCATGTAAGTCTTGGAGCCATTGGCAAAGGTCCCACTAGGTCCGTTATCCGGCAGAGTAAAAAGGACCATGGCCCCAGCGACAGGTCGGTTGTTCTCGTCCTGCACCTCAACAATCGGCTCCCGGGCCGTCCGTTGGCGAATATTGTTGATCGCGCCCTCCCCCTCCAGCACGATGATCTTGAGTTTGGGTTCTGGACCGGGCTGTGCTTGCTGTGCCGCCACTTCAGGCATTAAGCCCTGCAGAACCAAAACTACGGTGAGACCAACGCTGAGGAAGCGTAGGCCCTCTGAAATATTTGCTAACTTCCGCATGAGATACCTCCAAATTGTCAAACAACTCTAATGAAGGACATGTTGTGACAAACCGATTGGCTCATCGGTTCAGCGTGCCAAGCGAATCAGGCCAGCCCACTCAGTGCGACTCCGGGGGTCTCCTTTGTTTTTCGTCTTACCGGGAGGAATCATTCCAATTATGCACAAGCTTGACGCAAAACGGAAGAGTTTTCTAGGTCTCTCTCCCCGTCCATCCAATTCTCCTTGTGGGTAGTTACGCTTCATGCTAGATTAGCTCGCAGATCTAATTGAATCCAATTTCGCTGGTGCAAAGTCATGTCAAACCGGGTAATCAGTGTATTGAGTTTGGCGGTCTCATGGTCCCTAGCGCTGGCAGGCCTTCATGCCGAGGAAAAGGTGCGGGCCCGCGATTTATTTCTTTCCGGTAGTGAGAAGTCCGGAAATTCCGGGCTTGAGCAGGCAGTCTCCGCCAAGTCAGACAAGACCATCAAGAGTGTCACCTTGGGGTTGCGCTACAGCATTTTGAAATCGCAGGGGGCTGGCCAGGCAGTCGAGGTCGATCCTGATTCAGTGTTCAAAGCCGGCGACCGGATTCGTCTCAACATCGAGGCGAATGACCGGGGCTATCTTTACATCGTGATGCGGGGATCGAGTGGCCGTTGGAGCCTGCTTTTCCCTTCGAAAGAGATACTCGAGGGGAACAACCTGATTGAGAGAGGGCATCAATACGAGATCCCTCTCGGAAGCGTCTGGTTTGCATTTGACGAACAAGCGGGTACTGAAAAACTCTTCCTGGTGCTATCCAGAACACCGGAGCCCGACCTGGACAAGCTGATCCAATCTCTCCGGCCTCCCGCGTCTCCTGCTGTCGGGGCGGATCCCAAGAAACCTGCAGGCAGTGTCCAGATGGTTTCTTCTGTCGATGATGCCACAGTCAGCAAGATCCGTGGACAGGTGGCGACCCGCGATCTGGTCTTTGAAAAGGTCAACGAAGCGAAGCCCGGCGAAAAGTCGGAAAAGGCGGTCTACGTAGTAAACCGCACCGGCGACAGCGAATCCAGGGTCGTCGTCGATCTGAGCTTGAATCATCAATAGTCGGTCGGATTCAGAGTCAGAGCCGGAGGTGTTCGAGATCCTATGAGCCTTCAGCGACGGGCACTTACGCAGCTTTTCGTCCTGATTCTTTCTCCTGTAGTCCTCGCTTTTTCCCAGTCGGGGCCTCCTTCTCAGAGTACCCAGCACCTGGAGATTACCCTGGAATGGAAGAAGGACGGAAAGTGGCTGCCCTCTGATCCCGGTCGAATATTTGATCAGCAGGACTTGGTTCGATTTCGGGTCAAGTCAGATTTTGAAGGGCATCTCTATGTCATGAACCACGGGACATCCGGGGATTACACCCTGCTCTTTCCGCGGGAAGATACCGGAAAGATGAACAAGATCATGGCAGCCCAAGAATACCTCATCCCTGCCGAAGAAGGGGCATTCCAGATCACCGGGCCGGCCGGCCATGAGATTGTCTATTGGCTGATGAGCCCCGTTGAACTCAGTCAGGAGGCTGCAGGGGCCAAGTCTACTTATGTTCCCCTCTCTCCTCCTCCCAAAGGCGCCAAGGCCGCCGCCACTCTCATCCCTCGATGCGACGACACGATTTTCCGCGCTCGGGGCGATTGCGTGGATTCGTCTGCCGGACCCAAAGAGGTGCCTGCTGCCGAGATTCTGCCCGAGAACTTGGCGCGAGTTCAGGTGTCCGATTCCCGGGAACTCTCCTTCATCAAGAAAGAAAACTCTACCCTGGTCTCCTCCCCACAGTCCTTGCACGGTCCGGTGATCTTCGAGTTTCGATTGGCTCACAGGTAGACGTCATGAAACAGACGTATTCACTAGCTTGCCTGCTCTTTCTGCTACTCGCTTGCGAGCCAGCCTTCTCTCTCCAGAATCAGAGGCGGGACCTTCACGTGGAAAAGGTTCCGGATACTCAGCCTCCCTCACCGGCCCAGGCGTCAATTACCATTCCAAGAAGTTATGCCTTGGTTGTCGGGATTTCACAATACAGGAACCTGGCCGCAAAACATCAGCTGCAATTTGCCAACCGGGACGCGGAGGCAATCTATTCCATTTTGATCAGCCCGCAAGGCGGGAATTTTCGAGCTGAAAATGTACACAAGCTCATCGGGCCGGAAGCCACGCTGGATCGGCTTCGACGTGAGTTGGAGACCTGGTTGCCTTCGGCAGCCGCCGAAGATGACCGGGTTCTGATCTACTTTGCCGGCCATGGCTTCCTGTTTAACGGCAAAGGCTACCTGGCCCCGCACGACTTTGACCCGGCAAAGATTCCAACAACCGGATACCCCATGGAGTCCTTGGGCGTCGTTGTCGGTAACAAGATCAAGGCGAGGAACAAAGTCCTGCTGACCGATGCCTGCCACAGCGGAGCCATTACCCCTGGAACCGATTCTAATTCGGTAACCAGTGCCCTTCTCAGCATTGACAAGTCATTGTTCTCACTGACGGCCAGCCGTGATCGTGAACAGTCATTTGAAAGTCCGGAATGGGGTGGCGGCCATGGGATCTTCACTTATTACGTGGTGAAGGGTATGGAGGGGGAGGCCGACGAAAACCGGAATGGCGTGGTGAGTGCGGATGAACTGGCTGAGTACGTCCGCCGGAACGTGCGCGAAGTGACCAGTGCCAAGCAGAATCCTACGTCTGACCGCGGGAGTTTTGATCCTGACCTCCCGCTTTCCTACATCCCGAAGCTTCTGGCCGCCCGTGCTCCTGCGGCCGCCAAAGCAGATTTCGGGGCTTTGGTGTTCGAGTCAAACATGGACGAGGTTGAGGTCTTCGTCAATGGACAGTCTGCCGGGCTGGTCGGCAAGGGAAAACCCCTAAAACTCCAGGGACTCCGTCCCGGGGCCCATACCATCAAGGCAGTGAAGATGGGTTATGAGCCGGATGGCCCGCGCGAAGAGATGGTTTATCCCGGCCAGGAGACCACGGTGACCATCAAAATCCTGATCGTCCGCCGCAGAAACAAAGCCGCGTTGGATCTGATGGACAAGGGCCTGGAGTATTACAACAAGGGGTACGCAGAAAACTATAAGAAAGCTGCCGACCAGTTCGAGAAGGCCCTGGCCCTAGACGCAAACTACAGCCAGGCAGCACTTTATCTGGGTCGAACTTATAACGCTCTTTTCGATGAAGAGAGAGCCGAGAAGTTCTTTCGCCGCGCCATTGAAATTGACTCAGATTACTTGGAAGCCCGCTCCAGTTTTGCCGGGATGCTGTTAGACATTGGGAATGTGGATGAGGCCGTCCGCCAGCTCAACACCGTGGTGCAGCGGGAGCCCCGCAACGCCATGGCACAGCGGATGCTGGCCCAATGTTACCGGATGAAGGAAATGTATACAGAGTCAGTGGATGCGGCGCGGAAATCCATCCAGGTAGAGCCCAAGGTGGCTGAAGCGCATTTCTGGCTGGGTGAGAGCCTGCGGATGAGCGGAAAATATGAGCCGGCCAAATCCGAGTACGTGGCTTACCTCCAGTTGAGCGATTTTGAAAGCAAGCTGGCTGGAAAGATGAATTACTATGTCGTAGGCTTCCTGGTGGGGATGGGGAAAAAGAAACGAGCAGCCCAGGCGGACATCTGGAAAGATTTGCGTAGCCTGGCCTATTTTGGATTAGGTGACTGCGAACGATTGCTGTCCCGCCCCGATCCCGCAGTGGAATACTATCTCAAGGCCCTCAGCTACGATCCGGAGGATCCTCAAGTTCATTACGGACTGGGTCTTGCCTTCTATAGAAAGGCCGAAATCACCCAGAGTGCTGCCACCCTGCCCGAAGCCCGCAAGCATTTTCAGGCCATGCTGACCATTAATCCTGACCTGGCTCAAGCTGAAAAGGCCAGGAAGTACCTGGCAGTAATCGATGCAACTCTGCAAGGGACGCAGTAAAGAGGGACTATCCCTGGCAGGGCTGCACCTTAAGGCTTTATCGCCGGTTGGGGCTGGGGGGGCGCCAGTTCCTCCTTCGTCCTGGCCAATAATTGCTCGATGCCATCCAGCGAGTTTTTGTTCCTCAGCTTGTACATAGCTTCAAGATTCTGCCTCGCCATGGCGGTTAATCCCCCACCCAGCACTACGGCCTTGGCGAAGGAATCAATGGCTTTGTCGATCTCGTTCCGGCGCGCGTGGACGACCCCCAACTGGAAGCGCGCGTATTCGTAGCGCGGCTCATACTCAACAGCCTTGGTCAAATAACCTAACGATTTGGCCAGGTTGATGACCTCGGGAGAGACGGCCCCTGCCGTCGGGGGCTGAGGTTGCGCGACTGTCGCCTCTTTGGGTGGAGTCGAGGAAGGAGCAGTTCCTGCTTCGGCAGCACTCTGACGCGTTTTGGGCTCTTTGTCATTCTTTCGTCCCTCCTCATACTTGACCAGATAGGCGGTCCCCAGACTGGCAAAATTCATGGCCAGAAGCTGATTGCGCTGAGCATTCCACCCAGCCTCATTGTTGACGTTGGCTGGCTTGGCAAGACCCTCCAGCGCCGTGATGGCCTTCGAAGCCTTCTCCACCGCTTTGTCGGCCTCCCCATGTGAGGCATATGCCAACCCCAGGGTAGAAAGCACGCTGATGTTGGACGGGGCGGAGGCCAGCAACTTTTCCCCGTGCTCCACGAGCTTCTCGTAATTGTTCAACTTTTGGTAAAGGGAAACCGCTCCCAGGTGCAAGACAGGTGCCCGCTTGGAGTCAGGATACTTCTTCAGAAAGTCTTCGATGAGCTGGGCTGCGGAGGCGGGTTCTGTAATCTGAGTGATCTTCAGGTATTCCGCAGTCTCCTCGGGACTTTCTTCCGATCCTGCACGAGCTGAGGGCACGTCGTAGAGACGGATGCCTTGGCCGGCCGGCTTGCTTTTCTGTCCCTCTTCTTGTAGGGTAGAGGAATCCCCGATTTGTGCCTGCGCAACTTGAACCGACACAGTCAAAATCAACAATGCGAATATGATCAGAAAAATCATCGGGCCTCATTGAGAGTCACTGTAGGGTAGTTCCTGAAAAAGAATAGCAAATTCCGCCTGAAGATCCTAACCAAACCTGAGTAGGGCCACTTTGAGCGGAAAAAGACGCTCGACAGTACGAGGAGGCTGTCGTACCCTTTCTTCCGGGCTAACGAGGAAGATGACGGTCCAAACAGCCTGGATTTAGTGCCCTGAACGCCTGGCCGCCAAGCGGAGGATGGAATTCAGCCCAATCAGCGGATGACGTTGAGGAGGTCTTATGTTGAGAAGAGAGTTGCTTGCCAAAGTTTTCTACCTTTCGGTCATGTGCAGCCACGTTTTCGCACAAGGACCCCATGAATCGAGTTGGGTCTCCCTGTTTGACGGAAAGACCTTGAATGGTTGGAAAGCCAGCGATCGCGCCGGCTCTTTTCGAGTCGTTGACGGCCAAATTGCAGTCGATGGGCCGCGGTCTCACCTCTTCTATGTCGGAAATTCTCCTGAGGCCGACTACAAGGACTTTGAATTGAATGTCGACGTTCTGACTCGGCCAGGAGCCAACTCCGGAATTTATTTCCACACTCAATTCCAGCAAAGCGGCTGGCCTGAGAAAGGGTTTGAGGTCCAAATCAACAATACTCATAAAGGTGAAGGGGACTATCGAGAGTTCAAGAAGACCGGCAGTCTCTATGGAGTTCGGAACCAGTACAAGAGTATGGTAGCAGACGACGAGTGGTTTGGATTACAGATTAAGGTTGTGGACAAACGGGTCCAGATTCGAGTCAATCAGGTCTTGCTGGTCGATTACATTGAGCCCAAAAACCCCTTCCAGGAAGGGGAGAGCTGAGGGCGAGTCCTGTCGCATGGCACCTTCGCGCTCCAGTGTCATGATCCGGGATCCAAAGTGTTCTTTAAGAACATCCGGGTACGGCAGCTACCGGATTCCGCGACCGATGAAAGCCTGACACCACCAATCCTGAACGATCAGGACAAGCAGATCTTGCGCCTCGCGCGTGACAACTTCCCGCTGGTTGATTTTCATGTCCATGTGAGAGGAAAACTGACCCTGGAGGATGCCTTGGCGGAATCACGCAAAAACGGTTTTAGCTATGGTATCGCCGCCAATTGCGGCTTGCGCTTCCCGATTACAGACGATACAGGTATTGAGGAATTCCTGAAGAGAATGAAGGGACAACCTGTTTTCGTGGGAATGCAGGCCGAAGGGAGGGAATGGGTCAGGCTGTTTTCCAAGGAAGCGGTGGCCAAATTTGATTACGTGCTCAGTGATGCCATGACCTTCACGGATCATCGGGGGAAACGCCTCCGGCTCTGGATCAAAGAGGAGGTGGACATCCCCGACAAGCAGGGCTTCATGGAAATGTATGTGGATCGAATTCTGTCGGTCCTGAACAACGAACCGATCGACATCTATGCCAACCCCACCTTCCTGCCCGAAATGATTGCCGGGGAATACGATCAGCTCTGGACGCCGGAACGGATGGAGAAAGTCATCGATGCCGCCAGGAAGAATGACGTGGCGATTGAGATCAATGAACGCTTCCGGGTTCCCAGTGCGTCCTTTATCAAACGCGCCAAAGCTGCGGGAGTGAAATTCTCA
>JBGPHY010000227.1:0-8368 GCA_041484625.1 Terriglobia bacterium
TTGACAAATGGGTCGACCTCAGCATCAACACGCCCATCCTGGAAGGGGATAAGGTGTGGGTGGGGCGCGATGGACGGACGGAGATCGAGTTTGAGGACGGGAGTACCGCCCGGTTGGCGGAGAACACGAATGCCGAATTCAGCCGTCTCGGGTCATCATCCGACCCCATGGCGGTACAAGTTCGAGTCAGCGGCGGAGTGGCTTCCTTCGAGGTCAAATCGCCGGCGGGACCGTTCACGGTAGAGACTCCAATGTTTGGGGTGACGGTGAGCCACTCTGGCATCTTCCGAGTGGACGTCGACAGCGACGGTTCCTCGCGGCTGGTGGTCTTCGAAGGCAGAGCGGAGATTCAGAGCCAGGTCGCGAACCTGATACTGCGAGGGGGTGAGACCTTTCGCCTCCTCAGTTCAGACCCCGAACGGTATTATCTCGGGACCAACTACGAACGGGATGAGTGGGACCAATGGAGCTTCGGGCGGAGCGAGTATCTGGCCCGGTTGGGCCGAGAACGGAGAACCACCGATTCGCCAGCTTGGAACTCTGCTGAATTGGACGCCTATGGGTCCTGGTATGACGTCCCGGAATACGGCCGAGTTTGGAGGCCTTACTGTGATGCGGGATGGGCCCCCTTCCGGACAGGTCGCTGGGTCTGGTATAACGATTTCGGATGGACCTGGGTTTCTTATGAACCCTGGGGATGGTTGCCCTACCATTATGGCCGATGGAATTTCGCGAACAACCTGGGATGGTGCTGGGTTCCGGGTGGCATGTATGATCCATGGTGCCCGGGAGCGGTCAGCTGGGTATCAGGAGGCACTTGGGTGGGCTGGTGTCCATTAGGCCCTCACGAGCTTTGGCGCCCAACCGGCGGTCCCTATCATGGAGCCAAAGTTTTTGTCTCCCAGAATTATCGTTATCGGGAGTCCATTACCTACTTGCCCAGAGAGACCTTCGTGAACGGGACCCCGGTGGACGGTTTCAGACCGCCGACCGATCCGATCCGTGGGGGAGGCCGGATCCTCAGCGGACAACCGGATCTCACGCCGACAGCCCTGAGCCGGATGCCCATCACGGTCAGGATGGCGACCCGGAAGTACAATAACGACGATCTGACCGTGCGCCAGAGCCAGCGAGACCAGGTCGTTCAGGTTGGATCGACCCTGCCCAGCTCTTCAAGCGTCCCTGCTGGAGTGGAGCCGCGCCGCAGCCTGAGAGAACAAGTGACCACTCAGGGTCCGCAGGTCCAGCAGATCGGATCCGGGTCTTCGTCCAGCCCCGGGGTGCGAGTCATCACAGGAGGCAGTGGCGGGTCGCGGGACAGAATGGCTGCCGAGGGAGTTCGAACTTATGAAGGGGGCTCTTCGGCCAGAGAGAGTGTGCGAAGCCAACAACGTGACCGGCTTGAGGGGTCTCCGGAGACGGCCAGGTCCGGGATCGACTCTCGGACCCGGGGGGATGCTGGGGATGAAAGGGTACAGAGAATCCCCGCGAATTCCACCGATAGCCGAGTCTATTCCAGCTCCCCTGGAACACGAGACTCCGGCGGGGAGGATGTCAGGCAGACGCTGAGGAGTCGTTCCGGCGAGAGTTCCGACCGTTACAATGGAAGGACCACCAAGGGATGGACTTTTCCAACTTACGAAGGCAGCCGCGGATCCGCCCCCGCGCCGGCACGCTTCGAGCCTCCGGCCATTCGGCCCGACCCCGTGCGGAGCCCTACTGTCATGGCACCGCCTTCTCTTCCGAGTCGTGTTTCGCCGCCCGCTGTCACGGCGCCCCGTGAAAGTACTTTCCAGACCCGGACCGAGAGCCGTTCTTCCGGAACCAGCACCCAGGACAGCCGGTCGGCCGCCCATGCCCGGATGAGCCGTTGATCCGTCCCAGTCTCAGACCCATTCAGCGGTGTAGGTGGTTGGATTCCCAGAATTGCAGGGCATGGGTCTTGCCGGTGGGCAGACCCTAATAAACGGCGATTCCTGCGTATCCAACTACCTGACTCTTAACGCCGCTGACGTCCCCTGACGTCGCGTACTTGATGAGCTCCGCCTTCCTTTCACCGGCATACTGGGTTCCATACAACATGGCAATGGTCGGGCCGTATCCACACATGCTGATGGATTCAGACTTGATCACTTCATAAAGCCCTTTTGGGTCCAAGGCAAGAATCTTGTCGATAGCTTTCCTGTCCTTAATCCGCGTGATTCGGTCCGACTCATAGTGGTTCATATCACTGCTAGCGATGACGAGGACTTCTTCCGGTGTCTCCTTGAGAGTCTCGGAGACGGCCTTCCCTAACCTCTCCAGAAGCGCGAACCCTCCGGTTCCGATCGTGATGGGGACAAACTGGATATCGCTATTGAGGTGGAAAAGAAAAGGGAGTTGCACCTCCAAGGAGTGTTCGGATTTATGGGCATCCGCGTTTTCCGTGAGCAGGTGGCAATGGTGCATGAGCCACCCGGCAAGTTCCGAATCAACTTTCACTTTTCCCAGAGGGATTTCCCACTCCCCGGAAGACATGATAGAGAGGGCATCCCCCATTCCGGTGTGATTAGGGCAAAGAACGATGGCGCGGCGGGGGATCTGGATCCTGGAGTAGACCGCACCGGCTACGTGGCCTGAGTACATATATCCGGCATGGGGAACCACGATGCCGAGGGCCCTCTTTTTCTCGCCTGGTGGGCCGAGGTGTTCGACAATTTCAGATCTCAGGGTTCCTGCATGGGCGGGATAAAAGCGTCCGGAGACAGCAGCTTTTCTCAACATAGCCTTCCACCTCCCTTAAGACTGGGAAGATATAAGGATGGGATAGAAAGGAAAAACGATTCCGCTTTGCCCTGATTCTTTGCTCCCCCTTCCCCTCTCCGCCTTTTTCCTTCTTCCCCCGGTGTTCTTTATCCTCTGGAGCTTAGTCCAAAAAGTATCATCCTTTCTCGGCCGTATAGCCTTCTCTTGTCCTTACCGAAAGGGTCTTTACCGGGATACTGTTCTCGTCGACCACTTCAACTCGAACCTTCCGGTACTTGCCATCCTTATTGGTATTAATGGGTGCGTAAGCGATGCTGTACTGGCTCCGCAGTTCGATTCCGACCTGCTGCAGAATGCTGGGGTATTCCCCTATGAACCTCGGGAACCAGGCTTTTCCTCCGGTGAGCCTCGCGAAGGTGTTCAACTCGTTGTCGGCCTGCAAGAAATCGAGGCGTGCAATGGGTCCCATCATGCCATGGGAGTCAAAATATTCCCGCGCATACTGTCCAACCCCGATGCAATAGATCACCGCATTGGTGGTGCGAACCCGCTTCAGCATCGTGTCGAAAGTGATCTTGCTGAATGTGTCCAGGCCGGTACTGATGAGGAGGACGGCTTTCTTGCCGTCGACCTCATCCAATCGGTCCAGAGTGTCTTTCAGAGCGTCGAACATGTTGCTTTCACTGAAGGAGGGAATCCGCATGCGGCGTAGCGCGCCATACAACTCCCGCTTGTCCTGGGTGAAGTCGGCGAGAATCTCAGGACGGAGGTCATAGGCCACGACTGCGGCCCAATCGTCCGGACGGAGCATGTCGATGAACTGGGCAGCCGGCATGACTACGTCGTCGTAGAAGTATCCAAAAGTGCGGCTGAACTCAATCACCATGACGACCGTCAAGGGAGCTTGAGTCGGACTGAAGTTGGAGATCTTTTGCTCGATCTTATCCTCATAAACACGGAAGTTGCGCTGTGCCAGGTTGGGAATAAAGTTCCCTCGTTTGTCGGTAACGACCACGTCGAGGTTGATCCGTTCCACTTCAACCGCGAGCGTGAAATTATCCTCGGGTTTGTCTCCTGCAGGCTTCTTGGGGGTAATCCGTTTCTTTTTTTGGGGAGGCGCCTTTTTCGGTCCGACAACGGTATCGCTTTCTTGACGGCTTGGACCGGTCTGATCCTGTTGGGACTGCTTTTCTGTCGGCTTATTGTCCTGAGCCCTGACAGGAAGGCCAAGGCGGGAAGGCTCCAGTTGCGCGCCAAACGCCAGGAGAATCCCCAAGACCACTCGCATGATGTAAGCCATCCGTTTCATAAGTCTCTCCAATTTAAAACCTTAAGACGGAGGATCCGCTCTTAAAATCGTAGGGGAAGGATGGATCCCAGTCAAGGCATTATCGCTTCCGGGTACTCCTGAGGAACCTCCGACCCCGATACGTTCCTCCACTTGGAAGACGCGGAAAGCCCTTCGAGATGCCTGGTTTGATCGTTCCCGGGCAAAAAAGCTATTTAGATTCCGCCAGGCGGAAATCGATCTCTCCAAACCCCTTGAGGGCATCCCTCATATAGGCTTTGATCTTTTTGATCAGTTTCTTTTCAGAGACCCGGATGGCTTCGCGGGTGACCCTGAACCGGTCTGCAATCCTTTGCAGCGTGATCGGTTCTTCAGAAAGCAGACGTTCCTGAAGAATCATCCGCTCCTTTTCGGAAAGGGTCGAGGAAAACTGCTGGAATTTTTCCTCAATGAACTCCTTGAATTCGCCAGTTGCCAGCCTCTCGTCAATCAATTGCTCGGTGGATGCAAGAGTGTCCAGCAGGCTGAAATCCGACTCAGTTGCGGACGGCTGATCCAGCGAAAGGTCATAGGCCTCGATGCTATTCTCCACCGCCATCACGTCCTCTTCACTCACATTCAAGACTTCGGCAATCAATTGGGGAGTGGCCACAATCCCCTGGCCTTCCAGGCGATGCTTTTCCTTGCGCAAGTTCATAAGGACCTTGCGCCGGTCGTTAGTCGTACCAATCTTGACAATCCGGAAGTTATCGAGAATAAACTTGATGATATAGGCCTTGATCCACCAACTGGCATAGGTGGGGAGCCGGGTACCGCGGTTGGGGTCGAATTTCTTTACGGCCTGCAACAGGCCGATGTTGCCCTCCTGGATCAGATCCATCAAGTTGGAGTAGACTTTGTTATAGAGGAAAGCAATCCGCACCACCAGCTTCAGGTTCGAGGTTACCAGGCGGCGAGCCGCGGTGAGATCCTGTTTTTCCTGGTAGAGTCGTGCCAATTGGAGTTCCTCCTCAGGGCTGAGTGGCGCGAACTTACTGATCTCCAAAAGGTAGTACCGGAGAGGATTGTAGCGAACCAGTTCTCCTCGATCCGTTTCCGCTTCGGGGGCAAAGACCTCGTCGGCTTCAGGCTCCTCCTTGGGAACCAGGACACTTTGGAACACATCCGCTTCTTCCGGGGCGGTTTCCTCGAACGGGGCTTCTTCCAGCCCCTCCTCAGGTTTCATCGGGTCGATTGGCTCAGTAATAGTCGTTCCCTCGTTCGTCCTCGCTTTCCAGACTGCCAGTCCCCTGCATCTGGGCCAGAACCAACTTTCGATCATTGCCTTTCAGATCCCGCTCCAATCGGGACAAGGCGGTAGTCACCACGTCACGGTGATGCAGATCTTCCATTCCCGGTTCAGAAGTGACTTCAAGCCAAAGCAGGTGAATCCGCTCGATATCCTCTTCTGAGAGGGACGGCGCGTGCGCTCCCAGGACCACGTCGTAGATCTTGCCGTTGGGCTCGACGATTCGGCAACGAACTTGCTGCTTGGGCTTGTTGGGCACTTCTTCCCAGGCCTGGCCAACGCGCAAAGCTTGCTCCTCAACAGTCAGGACTGCCGAACGGCCCAGGATGATCTCCGAGGATTGAAGGTGAGAGGCCGTCTGGGCCATCGCCTGGAAAACATTGGAAGAAGGAACTACCAGCAGATCCACGTGCTTCCCGGCCTTCTCGGCCAGCGCGACAACCCGGCTGAAGAGGAGTTGCTCATAGCTGGTGAACAAGCGCTGTTCATCCATGTCTTTATACCCTGCCATTGGCCCTCGAATGAGGTGAACCGTCATCACCACCAGGTTCCTTCGACCCGTATGGGTCATTTCCAAGGCCCTTTGCAGGTGTTGCAAGTTGTTGTAGTCCCTCACCAGGCAAAGGACATTTCCGGGCCGGACTTGCACGCTCTCGTGCGAAACTGACTCTTGGGGCTGAAGCCGGAACTGGTCCAGACCTGCTTGCCCCCTCTCCTTGTGCTTTCTCTCATTGATGCGTTCCGAGACAAAGAATACCGTCGAAAAGACGGCAGTGATCAGCAGTCCACTGATGGTAGCCACCTGCTTAGTGATCATGTTCACACCGGCCAAGGTAAATAGGATCACTGCAATCGCACCCAGACCCAGGGGGATCTCTGTCTTTCCGATCCTTAGGTTTAAGGGAACTTTCCAGTCCCGCGGAGTCTTCTCCTTGAAGCGCAGGACCATCATAGCCAGGGAATTGAAGGAGAAGGACCAGATCACTCCGAAAGCGTAAGCCTCGCCCAGCACATACACATTGCCGCGTGAACCGATAATGGTCAGTAGCTGCAGCAGCACGATCAGGTTGATGGTGCGATGACTCGTTCCGTATTTCCGGTGGGGAGCTCTAAACCAGTCCGTGAGCACCCCATCTTCACTGATTCGATTAAGGACGGCATTGGAGCCGATGATTGCGGTGTTCACAGCGCTGGAGAGCATGAGGAAGCCCACCACCACGATGAACCCCTGAAACAGGAGCTTCAGCGGAACGGGGCCCACCAGGTTCATGGCGATGCCGCTGATGAGGTTGTCAATGTATTGAAGCCGCACGGCGTCCGGAATAATCGCATAGGCAAAGAATGAGACCAGCGATGTGAACAGGAGCGAGTACACGAAAATCACCAAGCCGGCGCGCATCAGGTTTTTGTGTTTCGGATACTCCAACTCGCGGTTCACCTGTGCCAGAGTCTCTTCGCCCGACATGGCCAGAATGGAATGGCCAAAGGCAATCATAATGCCGATCAACCCCAGGAGCGCTCCGGCATCGGCAGGAATCTCCAGGCGAGGTTTCTCTTGCACGGTTTCGGAGGGTTGAGCCTGGGCAGGAGGCGCCCCCCTGGCTTCTTCGCGGAACATCCCCGGAATCAGCCGCGGCATCCATCCCACCGCCTCATGATTAAACGAGAGGTGTTGCGGGCCCGGAGAGGGGGGGAGGCGCTGCTTGTCAGTGCGAAGCAAGACCGTGAAAGAACTCCACACGATCAGAATGACCACCATGGCGGTGGCCACGTACATGATTTTCAGTGCGTCATTGGACGATTCGTGGATTCCCTTGGTGTTTCTCCACCAGAAATAAAGGATCACCAATGCAGCGATGCCAGCCGCCCAATGGTTGATCGTTTCTTTGCTGGGCGACCAGGGATGGCCGAAATAGGTCGCAGTCTGGGCCACCAGGCCGATAATATACTGGCCGGCAGAAACCCCGGAAATTGGACCCGTCAGGATGTAATCAAACATCAGTGCCGACACCGAGAGCTTGGCCAGTGTCCCGCCCATGGCCTCCTTTACGACCCGGTAAACCCCTCCGCGCGTGAACATGGCGCAAGCTTCCACGTAAACGGCACGGACCGCATAGGAAAACAGCATGACCCCCAGGATAAACCAGGGAGCGGCTCGACCCACGGCGTGCTCCGCGATTCCACCGGCATAAAAGGCAGAGGACCCCAGGTCAGCCAACACAATGGCTGCCGCTCGCCAGAAGGAGATAAAGGTGAGCATGACCGAGGTGGCAACCACCACCTTGGTCGTGCGGCTTGGTCCAACTGCAGGTTCTAACGACATAATCCTGGGTCTTTCACAATCAGGAGATAGGCGAGATGAAAAGCGACTTTGGTCTCGGGCAAAATAAAAAAGGCCGCATGACACGCCACCTCACCGTGCCTGTAGCCTATTGAACGAGGTTCCCCTTTTTCATCCTTTCCCTTCCGCCGACGAGGTTAGCTGACGGGCTCGGGCGAGGAAGCTGCCCTACGCGTTTACCGCGATGAAGTCAACGCGATTCGCCCCTTGGGTTGAATCGGCAACCCTGTATGGGTCCCCCGCTTTCGTTACATTAGGATTCAGACGAAATTAGGCGTTCCAATTACCAGCTTTCTGGTCCAGTCTCAACAGACTGCCTCCTGCACACCCGGCCATCTCTCTATTCTACGCCGTTCCCTCCTTCAGTCAAGTGCGGCCGTGGACTGGTGGTGTCCTAAGATAGTGTGGATTGCTTAGAAACTGAAACAGCATCGACTGGAAAACCGATTCCTTCGGGTTCTCTCCCTTCCGATTTTGCGGCTCCGTATTCCTCTTCATTACAAACCACAATGTAGGTTCCTTTATCCCGCACAACCCTTCGTAAGACTTTCTCGCCACCAAAAAGTCTAACCTCAATAATATCTCCTTTAAGTATCTGACTCCACCTCCAAACGAACATTTTAGCCATGTCATAAAGTAAAATAAAAAATAGTCTTACACCATGTATTTTTGTATTGACATAAGAATTAGTTCGTGTATAATTAAA
>JBGPHY010000228.1:0-8323 GCA_041484625.1 Terriglobia bacterium
GTCCTGCGCCTAAACCCGGAAAAGAGAAGAGGCTTTCCTCCAAGATTATAGATCCTGGTCTGGAATGTATGGTATTCCGGCAAATAGTACATCAGATCTCGGAATCCCAGAAACATGAAATCGACGCTGACCAGGATTGTCTGTTCTGGAGGGCATTGAGCCCGAATAGAGGTCGTCATCTCCGCAACCTGCCTTTCATAGGTCCGCAGGCGGGCACGAGAAACAGCCGTGTTCATTCCCAGAAACACAAGGCAATTTCCCACCACAAGAACACCGATGATTGCCCTGGCAACATCTGGAAGAGGCCCTGATTTCGGAGCACATTCTCCGTTTCCTCTCGCCGGTGACCACAATCTGCAAAGTTGACTCCACGTGACCTCGACACACTTCGGCACCAAGAGCAGCAGCGCAGGCAAGTAGAGCAAGCTGTGGCCGATCTGGAGCGGATGGGAATAAATCAGGATGAAAAAAGCCAAAGCTGGCGCCATCCAGAGAAAGAAGAAGAGGCGAGTCCTGTTGACCACTGGGGACCTCCTTCCAGGTCCTTCCACCCAGAAGAGGAGCCCGAACAAAAGAAAAAGCAGGCCTAGACCCAGCCCGAGGATCAGGAAATAACAAACACACACGAAATTGAAAGGGACCCACTTCAAGGTGTATCCATGCCAAGCCGCATTCCGCCAGTGGTCGTGCAAAGCAGTTTGGTAGTCTTGGATTCCCCCGGACATAAGAGCCATCGGCAGGTACCAACTGGCAACAGCCACTGTTACCAGCAGAACTGCCACCAGTTGCCTTCGCAAGCCGGTTCGGGCGATGGAAAAGAGCCATAAAGGCAGCATGAAGACCAGTGTATTCTGTCGGATCCCACCGGAGAGGCCGAGGAGGAGAGCTGATGCATAGAGAAATCTCGGATTCTCAGCCATGGTCTTCCAACAGAGCCAGGCCAACAGACACACCATGGTACAGTCGACAGCATTGGAAAGGGCGACCTCGCCGTGAAACCAGAACACGGGAGTGCTCGCCAGCAGCAAGGCAGAGGCAAGGCCCGAAGCAGGACCAAACAGGCTTCGGCCCAATCGGTAAAACACCCCAATTCCCAGAGCGCTGCAGAGAATATTGACCGCAATGAAACTGAAGTTCGGGTCACGGAAGAACAACGAAAAGAGGCGGCCCAGCATTACGAAAAGAAAGTAGCCGGGAGGATGCGGTTGATGCAGGCGAACATCATAGAGATCGGCCGCCAGAACCAACTGGATTGAATCGAGCCCGAAAGGGATGCTGGCCCGAAAGGGAATCCGAGAAATCAGCGTGGCAAGGCACAACGCAGCGATCAGAAAGCGCTCCCACTTCATCAGTTACCTTTCAGAGCTTGGGGTTCCGAGTTGTCTTTGCCTCCAGGCCCATCCTCCGCCTGCCATAAGCAAAAGAATTGCAGCACAGGAAATCCCCAGTGAATACCTGCGCCAGGGTGTGCTGTAAAAACCCATCCGGAGATCGTGCTGGCCTATAGGGAGTTCCATCACGATTCCCCCAGTGGCTGGATCGTAATCACAGGCTATCTGTTCCCCATTCAACGTTACGATCCACCCCGGGTATCCCAGGGTTCGTAGCTGAAGACGTGTTGGACTATCCGCATTGACCCACAGATGCCGCATGTGAGCCTGCCAATTATCGACCCGCACCCGGGCGTTGCCGCTCAAGATTGAGAATTGAGGATCGGCTGGGGTGACTGCCCTCCGGTTCCAGTGGGGCATGGTTCTCGGGTTGTATTCGGGCGCATTATATGCGTTCACTGCTGCAAGCCTTTCCTCTTCATCGCCGAGAAAGCAACCTCGCGCAATGATAAGCACGGAAAAAGCGAGGGAAACAATTACCAAAGAGAACTGTCCCAGCTTCACCCATTTCAGCCCCTCAGATGACTGCCTCAGGCAAATGTTAATTCCCATTCCTGTCGGCAAAGCGGCTGCCAAAGTCAGAATCGAGAGCCAGCGGGTGGAAAACTGAACCTGTGGAAGTCCCGGCACTGCATCCCAAAGCCAAACAGAAGGCTTTGACATTAAGAAGAGACAAACGGCGACTATTCCCGCGCAAAGGATCAATTCGCGGCGGGCTTCACGCTCATACTCCCTGCTTTTCCATGCTACCCAGATACTCAACAAGGCCATTGCGGTTTGCAGCAACGCGATCCAGAGGAGCAGCCAGAGGGTCCGGGCCTGAAACGGGTTAGCACTGGTGAGATCGGGATTGGGAAAAAAAAGGAAGGTGTTTCGGAAATTGAACTCCGGCAGGAGAGTGCTGTATTCAAGGTGCACAAATTGGCGTTCATACCAGGCGGGCCCCAGGAAAAAGGCGGCCAGACCAAGTCCCAACATAATACCAAAAGCCGACCGTGCGAGCAGCTTCATCATTCCGCCCTTTCGAAGTCGGATGACGACGTAAGCCAGTATGACAAAGCTGAACATGTAGGCCGACACGAGGTGAGTCAGAATCAACCCAGCGTAACAAAGTGCGAATCCTGCAAGAGCCATCTGAGGCTTGGTTTCGGATTCGCTCAACCTACTCAGAAAGTACAGGATGAGAGGAAACCAGATCCAGGCCCAAGTCTCGGCGTAGAGGCTCCAGTAACTGATGCCCAGAATGTGAAAGGGGAGTGACAGATATACCAACGCCACGATGAGTGCCCCATTGCGCGGGACAAAGCGCTTGGCGTATGCCAGCATGGAAAAACCCGACAGGCAGAGGCCCAGCCCCCTCACCAGCTTCATTGAGAGTACAACCGATCCGGTCATCCAGTAAATCAAGGCCGAAACGTAATAGACCAGCGGAGAATAAAAAACAAAAACCGGGCTACCATAACCGCCGTTCGAGTCGGGCAGCCAGCGTGGCAGCCAGGTACCTTCACTCAAGACCTGACTGAATTGGCGTACCCAGCTCATTTGCAGTATGGAATCATCGATCACACAGGAAGCAAAATGCGGATTGGTGAATTGACGGACTATGCAGAGTCCGGAAACCAACGGAATCGCCAGCCATGGGAGTTTGTTGTGGGAAATCGTCATACACTCAATGGGTGACAGAGACCATGAAAGTATCTCTTTTTTCGACAACCACCTTCTGCTTTCCGCCGCTGCTGAAGTACACCAGCAACGAGATCAGATAAATCGCCAGGGCCACCAGATTCAGAAACGCAATCCCATATACCATCGATAGGTTTTCCAGGATACCGCCGATCATAGCGCCTAGCAGATTGGCGCCGAAGGCGAGCGCAATATCCCGGACCTCCCGGAAGACGGTGGCAAAGAGGACGCCTGCAAAAAAAATCGGGAAAGCACTCAGGAACCCGCCCACCAGCGCCTTGTTGTGGAAATTCAGACCGGCCAGAGCAGCGGGCTTGATGAAGTAGCTGGCGATAAGACTGAGGACCAAACCGACATAGACCCAATTCATGGACCGGAGTTGCCATTTCATGACCAGCAAATTGGCGAACAGGATCATAAGCAGGATAGAAGCAATGACCACGGAGTTGACCATCCAGGTGGATCCAAAAAGCAGTGACAAATCGCTGATGCTCTTGACTTCAATCAGCATGAAACCGGCTCCCAGGAGAAACAGAAAAGGATTCCTGTCTCGGATGATCATCCTGAGGGAGGGGCCCTGGTTCGGCCCCAGGACTTGCTTAATCACCAGGAAACAGAGCGCAAGTAAGACTGAGAGAGTGAACCAGTAAGCAAAGGGGACTGACTTGTACCGTAAGTAGAGAAAGGGCCAATCATCGATCGGAAGCGGAGTCCCAGTGGCCGGGATCCGGTCGTTGATCACCATGGCCTCGAGATCGCTCCATCCATGGATCCATTGCCGGTTTGCCGTTGGGCCGACCAGGTAGGAGATGCCAGCATCATACGGGGTCCCCAGACAGAGGGGATCTTGGTGAAAGACTTGCTGCAGCATGCGAAAGAAACGCTCTTGGATCCAGGTTTCTACCAGGGCAAAACTGAGGCAGACTGTTCCGCCAGGATTCAAGTGGCCTTTGGCTTCTTTCAAACTCTCCAGTGTGTAAATGTAATTGTCTAATCGGATGCTCGACATGCTGGAAAGCAGCGTCTGGGAATCCAACAGGCCAAACACAATCAGGTCATATTTCTCTTGGCTCTGTTTGAAAAAAGCCCGGGCATCGTTGTTGACGATGTGCACCTTTTCCGAGCAATAGGGCTGTTCGGGATGCAGGCGCTTCCCCAATTTCAGGATTAGAGGGTCAATTTCCACGGCATCCACCTTTTCAGCTCCATGCCGCAGGGCACTCGCGACGTCGTTTCCAGATCCAGCTCCTACCACCAGGACACGCTTCGGCTGAACAAATCGATAAGGCAAGTTATAGTATGGCTGAGCTTTTCGGCTAAACTCATTTTCCGGAAGCCCTTCAGCCAGGTTGAGCATTCTTTGATGATAGTCGTGGTTCACGTTCAGGTTGTACCCCACCAAGGAGGAGGCTGGATGGGAGTTCTGCAGGTAAAGGGGAGAAATGTCAATGCGGTAGTAAGGTGACCATAGAGCCTGCTGAGGAACCAGGGCAATGGCTGCCAAGGTGAGTCCAAACACTAAGATGGACCACTTCTTCCATTTTGAGAGAAGCATCAGCAGAACAAATCCCACAAGGAACCAGAGAATGGGGGACCAACCTGCAAAGGACATCCCGGAGAAAGCTGTTACACCCAGGAGGCTCCCCAGTATGTTCAGGGTATAGGCCTGCAGCGGCGGGAATTCATCGAAGAGTTGCCCTAGCTTCTCGCCCAGAGCAAGAAATACCGCCACACACAAACCAAAGATAGTCACCACCACTGAAAGAAACTTTACCAGCGCCCAGAGCTTGTTGGCGAAGGTTGCGTAGTCAAAACCACCTGTGACGTCTCCGACAATCAGGTAATCGCTGATTGGAAATGGCAAAAACGTAATCCCCAACTGCCCTGAGAAGGCGGTCATCAGGCAGAGCATACAGAGAAAGTAAGGCAGGAAGCGAAAGTAGTTCTTGTGCCGTTTGGCCACCGCACAACCCAACCCAAGCCCCAGGAAACTGGCAATCAGTGGCAGGTTCTTCAGATATGCGAAGATGCGAATCTCAGAAGAAACCCAGCGAATGACGATCATCTCCAGATACAATGCCAGGAAACTGGTTAAGAACAAGGCGAGTGAGGAATTCAACTCTCCTCCCCTTAGGTTCTTAAGGTTTCTCCCGAATTGTTTCATAGATTTCATAGTTTCCTCTGCTCGTGGCAAAGACTCGTTTGAAGCTGACACCGTCCTTGCCGTTTACCAGAACTGACTGGATTTCTTTCTTCATCGCCATCATTAGATCCGGAGTGTGGGTTGAAAAGTCCTGTTCACCCACGACCAAATACCTGATCCCAAACTTCCGAATAGTTTCCACCCGAAACACAGGTTGGGTTTGGTCGCGAAGGAGCATCATGCTCATTGGCGCCGTAACTCTCCCAGCGTGCAAGTAAATATAAGGATTGGCATATTGTTCTTTTCAGACGCTGAAAGTCGGAGGCATAGTCGATGCTGAAGACGAAATCCGAGAACCTTCCGGCGTCATTGTGGAATGAACACCAGGCCAGCCAAGGCAATATAAGTGAGGAAGCGATGACCAACAGGACTGCCAGGGACCTCATCTTCTTCAGGAAGAGATCGGCGGCGATGCCCCCAATGAACGCGAGCGAAACCACTCGAAAATAAAATGCGAGGCCCAGACTTGTTGTGCAGAGCACAATCTGCCCCAATTTTGATTGGCCAGGCTCTTGCGGGAGGACTAGACTAGCGGCCAGTAAAGTGAAGAACAGGTATCCCGATTCTGAGGAAACAGCCACTGAGCAGGATAGGAATGCCGGATGAATTCCCAATAGGAACAAGAGAGCAACCTGCCAACGGGGGTTCTCAGGAAAGAGAGACCGGGTGATACGAGACCAGACAATTAAAGAACCAATTCCAAAAACAACACTCACCAACCTCAAGAAGGGGACGTTAGACGGAAAGTCTGGAAATTGCCTCCAAACTAAGGCTAGGCTCAATGGAAACAGAATGGGATACTTGGTATGATTTGGTTGTCCAGGAAGAGAACAGTCCTTGTATCCGCCATTTGTCGCCAGCGATTTGGCCAGGCACACGTACGCAGGTTCGTCTGAGAGCGGGTACAGGTCGGTCCAATTGATAATTACAGCACACCCAAGACCATACAGAACGAGGACTAGGCCTATCCAGAATCGCATTGGCTCCTTCTTGGATTTTGGGTTAACCCACCTGTATGGATTCCAAGGGACGTCAATGCCCGGGAGATGAGAATCGTTATCATCAACATCCCGGCCACGCTGAGTTTCAGCCGCAACCAGGCCTCTACAGGCAGTGTTGCCAAAGTTATCGGAAAACCGGCGAAAATAATGAATCTCTGAAGCCGTTGCGCTTGCGAAGGCGACAAAAGATCCCCGCGGGAAATTCCAATTCCCAGGATCCCGGGGATAAGCAGCATTGATAAATCATGGAAATTGACGTGAGGGCTGATCAAAAGGCTAACGACGACCAGAAGTGAGAACTTCAAGTCGAATTCGGGTTGATTGGGCTCCCAAGGACCTTTCCAGGACCTGACGAGGAGCGCCAGGAGGAATAGAGAGCCCATTAGGATTCCTCCGTAAACCAACCAGGGATGCATTCCAGGCCAAAGCGCATAGAACTGTCCCCGCAAGCAATGCATTTGAGCCGGGTATATGCCGTACTTGTTTATCCAAGCGGTCATTTCAGGGATCAGTCGAAGATATTGCAGAACTCCTTCCCAACCCACTACTCCGGCAGAAACAAACGTCAACCCTATCCCCCCGGTCGCGAAACCCGCGAGCAATCGCCATCGCTTATGTATCAAACCCACAAGAAGAAATGCCGGGAGTAACTGGAATTTCTGGAGCATTAGGGCGAGCCACAGCCCTGCCGTTGCATCACGTCCTCTCTTGAGGGCCCGAAATGCAAAAGCCAGGAAGCAGAAGGCCATCGCGCTGTCCTGGCCTTGGAGCAGGGCAACGAAAACCGGAAGAAAGCCGAAACCTGCAGCAATGGATAGCCCGTAGCTTCTTTCCGGGTCTTTATCCCCCGACTTTGAGAGTATCCAGATGCCGGACGCAAAGCAGCCAATATTGAAGAGACACCACAATAGGAAGGCATGGACATAAGAGAAGCCAGACAGCGGAAGAAACCAGAGAACTTCAAACGGCGGGTGGTTGTATGGGAGCAAGCCGTCCTGGAATCGGAGTTCGGGCAGCAGTCTTTGCTGATATTTCGACTGTAGAGGCAAGTCGTAGAGCCTGCTGGATTGGTGATCGGCAACCATCCGGCTGGCAGTGTAATATATCGCAAAGTCGCTTCTCCCCTGTCGAATCATGCTCCTCGCCTGCCAGGCAAGGAACGCGTACCCTGCGAGCAGGATCCCGAGGAAAACCATGCCGAGATTGAATACGACAGGTTGGCTAGGCTGAGGATCCTCTTGATAAGGGGTGTTAAGGGTGGCAGTGAACATTAGTTCTTAACTGAAGTGGCTGACTCTTCCATTGGGCACAGCGGCGTTCGCGACGTGTGCGACCTTTCTGTGCTAAAACCAAACAACCTCACCCCATAATCAGTCATGGCGTCGGTAAGCGGTCTCGTGATCTGTTGTTCCATATCGAGACAATTCCCCAGTCGCGTGTTCGAATTCTTTTCGGTCTCCCGAATAGTTGACATTATTCTTGGGATTTGCAGGCTTCCGCTGTGGAAAACTCCTTCCCAGTGGGGGCAATTACTGCGGTCGATCATTCCGGGTCGCGATGGTGAGACCATTTTCCGTGCGTTCTTCAAATGGGGAAACAACGTCGCCGCAAGAATGGAGAATTCTCATGAAGAGAAGCGTCAGGGTACTCATATGGATAACGCTTCTCTGCATGCCTGTGATTGCAGCCTTGGGTATCGAATAGATCCAGACTAAGGGCGAGACAAGGAGGATACATACCAGGACAATCAAATATCACTGCTTGAGTTTTGGCTGCAGGAGGTTCGCCAGTCACCTAAGTTACGATTGATTTGCTGTGAATCATCCTCAATAAGAGGAAGAACAAGCTGGTCATCCACGCCACGCTCACAAGTACCGGACAAAAGTTCATGAAAAGTACAGGTGAGATCCAAATTGCTGGAGAAACAGCGAGTAATCCTCCTAGGACAAAACAACTTGGACTCCTAACCTTACCTGAAAACAGAACATTTAGACACAGAACCAAGGACAGAAAGACCACCGCCAAATCATGATAGTAAAGATACA
>JBGPHY010000229.1:0-8258 GCA_041484625.1 Terriglobia bacterium
AATTTCAAGAGACCATTCGTTTGGATGCTCGCAATGAAATGGCCCATTATCGCTTGGGCCAAACTTATCGGGACCTCAATCAATTGGAACTGGCGCAGCAGCAATTGGCGCGTCATGCGAAGCTAGTGAAAACCCACCGCGAACAGATGGGACGGAGCCGAAGTGCCATTAAACAATTTGTATTAGCACAGTCAGGTTCGCAATCGAGAACAGTCATCCAAACTCCCAGCGCGCCGTGATCATGGAAACGCCGGAACTGGGATCGAAGTGGTATGAGGGCGATACTACGCGAATGGACCGCAGCCTGCACGCGGATTTGGTTAAACGATCTATCGGAAATAATCAACTTCAATTGATGACCAAGTCGGACCTCGTGGCGTATACCCGTCATGCCAGAGTCCCGGGAAGGTCTTCCAAAGTGACCATCTTTGATGTCTATGAAAACATCTCAACTGTTAAAGTCGATTCGACGGATTACATGGATTACCTGCAGGTGGGGAAGATCAGGGGGAGATGGGTGATCGTCAATGTGCTATGGGCACCCAAGAAGTAAAGCGACCAGAAGAAAGCCAAACCTTCAGATGTACAATTCTCTTTTCCGGATCCGGGCACAATTGCCTCCCAAAACCGGATAGCTCTTGATAAGCTGGGGGAGAGATGGATTGTATCCGAGAGACATCCTAAACCTTTGTCTCTCGTTAGAGTGGGGGGAGGATTCTGATGGAAACCCTGCTTCAGGATCTGCGATACGGTTGTCGAATGCTGGTGAAGAATCCCGGGTTCACAGGGATCGGCGTGTTGACCTTGGCGCTCGGCATCGGCGCGAACAGCACGATATTCAGTTGGATCAACTCGACCCTGCTCAACCCTATTCCGGGCGTCACGCGCACCGCCGACCTTATCACCGTCATGAGGGGAGAACGTAGTGAACACCCCTCTCCCCCGTTCTCTTACCTGGATTACAGGGACCTGCGCGACAACAACCGGAGCCTCTCCGGCCTCCTGGCGTATCACGACGATTTCATGGCCCTCACCAGGACCGGCAAGCCGGAGCGCATCTACGGGGCGCTGACCTCCGTGAATTACTTCGACGTGCTCGGTGTGCGGCCCATCCTTGGCCGCGGCTTCCTGCCGGCGGAAGAGCAGAAGCCCGGCGGCGCGCCGGTGGTGGTGATTAGCTCTGGCCTGTGGCAGTCCCATTTCACGGCGGACCGCTCCGTGATCGGCAGAACGATCCAGATCAACCGGCATACGTACACCATTGTCGGAATCACTCCTCCGGGTTTTCAGGGATGCAAGACCGGGTTGCGGTCGGACGTGTGGATTCCACTGGTGATGGATCGATTCGTTTGGGGCTCGAACCGGCCCGATGATCGCGGCACTTACTGGCTCAACGTGCTCGGAAGGGTTAGACCTGGTGTCGATCGCCGGCAAGCAGAGGGGGAACTGAATCTGCTGATGCAGCAGATTGCCGAGCACTCTCCCGACTCGCATCAAGGCCCCAATCAGATCACGCTGGATCCGCTCTGGCGCTCGCCTTTTGGAGCGAACGTTTATCTCTACACGACCCTGTCCATGTTGCTGGGCCTGGCGACGTTGTTGCTGTTGCTGGCCAGTGCGAACGTGGCGAATCTCCTGTTGGTGCGCTCGGTGGCGCGGCGGCGAGAGATCGCGATTCGTTTGTCGATGGGCGCGAGCCGCTGGCGGCTGGTCCGCCAGCTCCTGGTGGAGAGCCTCCTGCTCGCTCTGGCGGGAGGCGGAGCAGCCATGTTGCTTACTTCCTGGACCGCCCGGACGTTCGCAACCTTCATACCGCCCACGAGTCTCCCGCTCACGCTCAATGGCCGCGCGGATCGCACCGTGATCCGGTGATTATTCACGCGCGGGTCTCGGGTGATCCGCGAGCTTTCGCTTTCGCGGTCGAAAGAACGGTCCATGAAATCAACGCCGATTTGCCGTTATTCAATGTGACGACTCTCAAGGCAAGCATGCAGTTTGGAAGCATCTTTGAGAGGATCGCTGCGACCTTCGTGAGCTCGTTCGGCTTGCTCGCACTGGTCCTGGCCGCGGTTGGCATCTACGGAGTGGTCGCGTATGCCACGCGCCAGCGTACGCGTGAAATTGGCATTCGCATGGCGCTCGGGGCACGACGACCGCAAGTCCTTCGGCTGGTGTTGGCCCAAGGCTTCCGATTGACCCTGATGGGCCTGGCTATTGGCCTGGGGTTATCGTTTGCGCTGACGCCGTTCCTGAGGAGTCAGCTTTTCGGAGTGACAGCAACCGACGCGCTGACGTATGTGAGCGTCGTGGTGTTGCTGTGTCTCGTAGCACTTGTCGCCTGCTATATCCCGGCGCGGCGGGCCACGAAGGTCGATCCAACGGTGGCGCTGCGGTGCGAGTGAAACTTCTTGCTTTCGCTGCTTGAATACTAAAATAGGAAAACATTGCTGTAGCGATAGTGTGACACATCTCTTTGGAACGGTCCGGCGCGTCACCTTGAGACCGAAGAACCCTGCAGGCGTTTCCCATTTCTGGCCAGAGTGCACCGTTCCCAGCGGCTCAAAGTCAGCTTCAGGATTGGTGGGGTAACGAGTGTTGAGATGATGACCATGATCACGATGGCCGAATAGGCTGCGCTGCTCAATACCGGGGTTCCTTTTAATGTCATTGCCAGGCCCATGCTGGCGAAAATCAAGCCTACCTCGCCGCGGGGGATCATGCCGACCCCTACCGAGAGCCGGTCGAGCCCTCTTTCCAGAACGCCCAAGCCACAGACCTGCTTACCGACAATTGCCGCCAGGGTCAAAGCGGCAGCCAATCCGAGGATATCCAACCGGGCAAAGGTCCTCAGGTCGACTCGAATTCCCATCAGGACGAAGAACACCGGCACCAGAAAGGAAGTCAGGGGCTGCAACAGTTCTTCGATGCCGTGCTCGCCGCGTTCTCGAAACTCCGAGTAATGGAGAGGGTCCAGAATCAGGCCGGCGGCAAAGGCGCCGACGATGGGGGCCAGCTCAATGCGATGTGCCAGGTAGGCCAGAAGGAAACAGAATGAGACGCTGGTGGCCAGCAACATGCCGCGTACTTTCAGCCTGGAGGCCATCCGGAACATCCGGGGTGAAATCCGGCTTCCCATCCAGAGAGCTACTCCCAGGAAGAGCACGGCTTTGACCGCAATCCATGTCATATGAAACAGGGAGACGCCGGAGTCTCCGTGATCTGCGGCCTTGATCATTCCGGCCACGGCAGCCAGGATGACCAGCCCCATCACATCGTCGATCACAGCGGCTCCCAAGATGATGCGGGCCTCTTTGGTATGAATTTTTCCCAGATCTGTCAGCACCCGGGCCGTGATTCCCACACTGGTGGCGGAGAGGGTGGCTCCCAGGAAAACGTGAACCACCGCCGGAGCTCCTGAAAGGAACCAGACGCCCACCCCCCATCCCAGGAGCATGGATGCAATCACTCCAAACAGCGCCACCAGAAGAGAGGAGATTCCCACTTCCAACATCTCCTTGATATTGGAACCCAGCCCCACTTCAAAGAGCAGGAAGATTACTCCAAGCTGGGCCAGAACGTTTATGATCTCGTCGGATTTCAAGTAGTCAAGAGAGTGCAATCCGAACAGTGAAAGATTTCCAAGGATTACCCCGCACACCAGTTCCCCCAGGACTGCCGGTTGCCTCATTCGCTCGAACCAGTCGCCTCCTAACTTGGCCGCCATTAGAATGAGTGGAAGAGAAATCAGGACGAGCGCAATGGCTTCGGGATGGAGGGGGCCCTCTCGCTGAGCAGCGGTGCCTGGGGTGTCAGAGGTGATGCCAAGTGTTCCCTGTGCAACAACGGTTAAAGACAACAGGAAAAATGCGCAGACAAATCCCAGGAAACAGGCCAGCGAAAGCAAAAAGCTTGACCAGGTGAACATTTGAAGTTTCATTTCGAAGAGTACTTGACGACAGCCTTTCTCAAATCAATTGGTCGCATAAAGCAGTGATACACCCCGCGAATTCGTGATCGCATCACTGAACGCCGGCTGGGATTCTGATTATAGGTCTCTCAGAAGGAATTGGTCACCTGCAAAACTTCTACCGTCGTTGAAAGTGGGAGCCCAGGGGCGCAAGCTATGAACTTGCGCCCCAAAGGGTCAATGGGCCGGTTCTTTGGCCATCTTGAGAGCGGAGGCCGGCTCGGTCGAGAAAGAAACATTGGCCAAGGCGCCGCGAGATGAAGCATCGCTGAGAACGTAATCAGAATAAGCCGGCACTCCCATTTCTGGAAGGTCCAGACCTTGGACTTCCACTTCAGCCGAGACCCTATTTCCAACCAGAGCGCCGATAATCTTCATGACGATGTAGGTCACGGCAAAGACCCAGATGACGTTGGACAGGGTCCCGATACATTGGGCTACCAGTTGACGAGCGTCGCCGAAAAACAGCCCGCGCACCGTTCCTGCCACGCCGTTGAAGCCATCACCGTAAGTTCCATCGGCGAAGAGGCCAAGGCTAATCACGCCCCAGGCACCGTTGAAGCCATGAACAGTGATGGCTCCCACTGGATCGTCAACTTTCATGGTCCTTTCGACAAATGCAACACCCCAAACTAGCAAGATGCCCGCAATCAATCCAATGATTACTGCCGAGAGACTGTTGACAAATGCACAGGGAGCCGTGATGGCCACCATGCCGGCCAGCAGTCCGTTAGCAGCGAGAGACGGATCAGGCTTACCATACTTCTTCCAAGCGACCAACATGGCCGAGAAGGCCCCGGCAGCGGAAGCCAGCATGGTGTTGGTGGCAATGACGGCAATCCGCAAATCGGTTCCAGCCAGCGTGCTACCTGCATTGAAGCCAAACCACCCAAAAGCCAGAATGAAACAACCCAAAATGGCCATGGGAATGTTGTGTCCCGGAATGGCGACCGGCTCACCACCCTTGCTGTATTTGCCGAGCCGAGGACCCAGCACTTTGGCACCAGCCAACGCAGCCACGCCTCCAACCATGTGCACCACCGAGGAACCGGCGAAGTCCACGTGCCCGTGGCCCAGTCCAAAATTGGAACCGAGAGTGGAGAGCCACCCGCCGCCCCAAACCCAGTTGGCGTAAATCGGATAGGTGAACATCCCAATGACGAAACTGAAGAGCACAAAGGAGATCTAACTCCAACGCTCGGCCATGGCGTCTGTTGGAATGGTGGCAGCAGTGTCCATGAAGACCATCTGAAAGAGGAAGATACCAAAGATGGCTGCATCATAGGTCGCCCCACCCAGGAGGAACCCCTTGTAGCCAAATAATCCAAAGCTCTTGCCGAACAGGGTGATGGCGAATTCCCCGTTGAGGGGAGCCGTCATGTTCCCGACTACGGCCATGGGTCCGACTCCGCCCATTTGCAGAGCAAATCCGCACACCCAATATCCCAGCATTCCGATTCCATAAACCATCATGTTCATGGCCATGGTGTGCGAGGCGTTCTTGGCCCGGCAGAACCCCGTCTCTGCCAGGGCAAAGCCGGCCTGCATGAACATGACGAGGAAGCCGGCGATCAACAACCAGACGAAGTTGATAGAGATGCGGTTGTGCCCCGCTGTCTCGGCGACCTCCTGCAACGTGGGATTGCCGACTTCCTTGGCCGGTACATCTTTAATCGTCCCAGTTTGAGTCCCGGCGGGATCACCCGCCAGGAGAGGCAGTGAAAAGGCAAGGCTGGCCATCAGTAGCACCATGCCAATGGAAGCAAATCTCATGGTCCTCTTATTTGCGTTCATCATCGATCTCTTAATCTCCTTCGGTTTTAGGTTTCGCACGCCTAAGGGTTTGCGATACTTTCTAAACCATTTCCTACCAGTTTTGTACCGGACAGACCGTCCCTGGAGTCAGATGGCTCCTTAGCGCCATCTTCCTGCAATCGCAGCTAGATCGCGTTAGACCCGACTTCTCCGGTCCTGATGCGAACCACTTCTTCCACCGGGATTACAAAGATCTTGCCGTCACCGAACTTGCCGGTCTTCGCGGCCCGCGTGATTGCGTCAACAGCTTGCCGGAGCAATTCGTCAGGAATAACGACTTCAATCTTGACTTTGGGCAGGAAATCCACCGTATATTCACTGCCGCGGTAGTGCTCTGTATGCCCCTTTTGCCGTCCTACTCCACGAACATCAGATACCGTCATCCCTAGGACTCCTAGATCATGCAGTGCCAGCTTCACATCCTCCAGCTTATGGGGACGGACAATACATTCCAGCTTTCTCATTCCCGTAAATCTCCTTTCTCTTTCCAATGTAGTTTCATCTTATCCCTTGAGTTCCCTGGTCCCCCCTCGTCAGATCCAGCAGCAGTCTCTCCACAATCTCCGTCATCAGCGAGCTGTCGGCTATTTTCCGGCCGGATCGATCCTGCACGTAGAACACGTCAAAAGCATGTGCCTTGTCTGTGTCCAATTTGGCGAAAGTGATGTTCAAACGAAGTTCGGCCAGCGTCCTGGCAATCTGAAACCCCAATCCCGGCTGGTCTTCCGCCTGAACCTCCACCACCGTGGCGGTGGGTGAGATCTCGTTGTCGATCAGGATTCTGGGTGAGAAGCTGGTAAGATTTTCTCCGGCTGGAGACCTTCTGCCTGCTTGAGACTGCACCAGATCTTCGAGATCACGTTCTCCCATGATAACCGCCCGAAGAGTCTTCTCGATCCGGGGATAGTCGTCCCTGTGGAGATGGTGAAAATGGCCGCTCCCTCCAATTTGGAAAATGTCAAACGCCCACCCGTCTTCCCGAGTGTTCAATTGCGCACTCAACAGGTTCAAGTTGAACCCGGAAAAGGTTCCGGCAATCTGGGCGAACAATCCAGGATGGTCGCGCGTCATCAGAAACAGATCGGTGTATCCCTTGCCGGATTGTTCCACCCAGCGCAGTCCGACACTTGTTCCTTCTGCTTCCTTGCTCAACCGCAGGTGCTTAACGATATGCTGGGGTGGGGTATAGAGCGCATATTTTTCAGGCAGAAGGTCGAAGTGCATCTGAATGGCCGTCTTCTCAACCTCTCCGGCAAGCAAATCCATCACCTGGTGTCGCACCGAGTCGGCCTCCAGATGGGCAACCACCGGCACCTCCTCTGAGAACATCATCCGGTCGTAGGCCTTGTGGTACAGGTCGAGCAATTGATAATCCTTCCACTCGGTCCAGGTTCCCGACCCAGCCGCTTCTGCGTCGGCATAGGTCATCAGCAATAGCATATTGAGAATGTCCGGGCGTTCCACAGTCTTAACGAACCCTTCTACGGTGTGGGGGTCCTCCAGGTTACGCCTCTGAGAAACCTGGACCATCAAAAACTGGTGCCTGAACAAGGCCTGGATCTTTTCTGCTTCGTCGGGGTCAAATCCCATCTTCTGGACGGTTTTTTGCAGAAATGCCTGAGCCTGTGCAGAACGGCCTTTACCGGCGATGTGCCCCGTGTTTCGCATTAAAAGGGCAAAATAGAGTGTCGAAGAGTCATGAATCTCATTCAAGACCCGCAGGTAAGGTGAGTATCGCCCTTCCCTGCCCTGGGCGATGTGGTCCATCGTTTCCAGGGCCCGAAGGACGTGTTCGTCGGTAGTGTGTTTGTGAGAGAGGTCTGGCTGAACCAGTCCGGTCAGCCGTTTAAACTCCGGCAACACCCGGCCCAGCAGTCCCAGGTCGTGCATTAACCGAATAGCAGGGGCCACTTGCCCCTTGGCCCTGAGAATTGCCCGAAAATTGGCAACCAGGGTTGGTGTGGAAAAATCCAGGCGACTGAATCTTTGGAGGTTTTGCCGGATGCTTCTCCGAATTCCCGAGTGGATCAGGCTCAAGTCAGACTGGCTATAGCGAATGAGCTGCATCCATTTCTCCGGGTTCAGCAGGGACCTGGCAGGTCGACCTCCTGCGGGCTTCCCTTTCTTCTGGTTGGAGGGTCGCTTGCCGGTTTGCCAGATCCCGAGCCATCCGCTGCGGCGAGCTTCCGCCAAACCCGAATAATCGAGCAGGAATTCGAGGCACTGCGAAATCCTTCGGGCTTGAAGGTAGTAATATTTGAGGAAGGATTCGCTGTCTTTCGGGTTCCTTCTCCCGGGAGCGTACAGATTCTTGAACACTGCGGCGAGCAGGGAGTGCTGCAGACTATCAGTCTGGCGTCCCGTCAGAAAATGCAGTTCGTTTCTCAAACGTAGTAGGAATTCGTAGGCTGCGACCGTCCGGGTCCAGTCGCTGGTGGAGACATGATTCCTCTCTATGACCTTTTCCAGGCTGAGG
>JBGPHY010000230.1:0-8254 GCA_041484625.1 Terriglobia bacterium
AGATTCCCTTTGTCTCGATGTTTGGTGCTTTCTTCGGGCGAGCCATGGACCACTTGCGCATGGCAGCCATCTCCATGGCCAACATTAAGTGTGTAGGTTCGCACAGCGGCGTCTCCATCGGGGAGGATGGCCCTTCCCAGATGGCTCTCGAAGACATCGCCATGCTGAGGGCTATTCCTGGTTCAGTTGTCTTCTACCCGTCGGATGCCGTGTCGACTGAGCGAATGGTGGAACTGGCGGCGGAGCACCGTGGGATCGTTTACATCCGAACCAGCCGGCCCAAGACGCCTGTGGTCTATAACACGGAAGAGCCGTTTCAAATAGGCGGCAGCAAGGTGCTGAGATCCAGTTCGAACGACAGGCTAGCAGTGGTGGCGGCCGGGGTCACCTTGTTTGAAGCATTAAAAGCACACGACCATCTGGCCAAAGAAAGCATTCCCATCCGCGTGGTGGATGCTTATAGCGTCAAACCGATTGATATTCAGGGATTGCTGGATGCCGCGGTCAGGAGCAACAACACCCTGCTGGTAGTGGAGGACCACTACTTTGACGGCGGACTGGGTGACGCTGTTCTAAACGCCGTTGTCAATCACAGTGTGAGGGTATTCAAATTGGCCGTACGCGAAATACCGCGATCCGGGAAGCCGGAGGAATTGCTCGAGTATTGCGGCATCAGCGCCAATGCCATCATGAAGAAAGTGAAAGAATTGTTGTAGGATTCGTCCTCGCTCTCGTTCTGCCCGAGGTGAATCCGGACGTGGCGTGCCAAATGGGCGCAAGTTAGGATCCTGTCAAAATCATCCTGAAGCAGGAATCGCCAGCTTTCCCAGCTTCATCCTCAGGTTACGCGTTGCCCGTGATGCTCTGAAAGGCCCGATCCAATGCCTTCACTGCTTCGTCGACATCGGTTTTCGAGCAGATCAGCGGCGGGCCCAGGCGGATGACATTGCCCCACAAGCCGCCCTTGCCTATGAGCAATCCGTACTCCCGCGTTTTTTCGAAAACCTGGAGAACCGCTTTGGGGTTCGGGGTCTTGTCGGGGTGAACCAGTTCAAGGGCCTGCATCAATCCCATGCCTCGAACGTCGCCAATGATAGGATACTTCTGCTGCAGATTCTCCAGATGGTCTCTCAGATAACTCCCGACAAGCCGGGCATTCTCGATCAAGTTGTGCTTCTCGATGTACTGGATGACCGCCAAGGCCGCGACAGAGGTCACCGGGTTTCCGCCAAAAGTGGAAAACGTCAGCCGATCGAAACTGCCGGCCACTTCGGAGGTGGAAATGGTGGCGCCAATCGGTATGCCATTGGCCATCCCTTTGGCGAAGGTCATCAGATCGGGTTCCACCTCCCAGTATGAAATTCCGAACATCGATTCGCCAGTGCGTCCCCATCCGGTCTGGACCTCATCGATCACCATCAATCCCCCATACTTGCGGACAATCCTTTCCACTTCCCTGAAATATTCGCGTGGAGGGGTGATAAAGCCTCCGACGCCCATGATTGGCTCAGCCAGGAAAGCGGCGATTTTCCCGGAGGTGGTGGTCTGGATGATCTCCTCCACGTCCCTTGCGCATTGAAGTTCGCAAGCGGGGTAGGTCAATCCAAAGGGGCAGCGATAGCAGTAGGGGGCAGCAGCGTGGACAATTCCGGGGACCGAGGCAGGAATCGCCCTCCAGGTGGAATGTCCGCACATGGACATGGCAGAATGAGAGCGGCCACTATAGCCGTGCCGGAGTGTCACTACCTCCTGGCATCCGGTGTGCATCTTTGCAGCCACTATCGCCGTCTCGACCGCCTCGGTGCCACTGTTGGTGAAGAAACTCTTCTGCAACCGGCCGGGAGTGATCTCGGCCAATTTTTCTGCCAGGTCGACGATAGGTTGGAAAACGTAGAGCGTGGAGGTGTGCTGCACTCGCTTCATTTGGGCTGAGATGGCGGCATTCACTTCGGGATTGCAGTGACCCACGCTGACGGTGAGGACCCCGCCGAAAAAGTCCAGGTAACACTTTCCTTCAGTGTCCCAGAGGTACATCCCTTCGCCTCGATCCACCACCAGAGGATCCTGGTAGTAATGGAGAGTGCAAGGCCAGAGGTATTCCTTTTTCTTCCCGATCAGTTCCTGACTGGTTTGGGTTGGCATGGGGCGGCCCTTTCCTTGAATCGTGATGTTCGGCGCATTATACACCGATCAGTTCCACACTCCTGCAATTACGGTGTGGCAACGAGGGCAACTGCCGCCCTGAATTTGGTTTTGGAGGACGTGAAAGCCGTGGCGCTCAACCAGGAGAGTGTTGCATTGGGGGCAATAGGTGTTTTCCCAGGTGTTGACGCGGCCGGGGAGATTTCCGGCATATACATAATGAAGACCCGCACTTCGACCGATTTCGCAAGCCCGCAAGAGCGTGCCGAGCGGGGTGTTCTCCGGTTCAGTCATCTTGTAGTCCTTGTGGAAGGCCGTCACGTGCCAGGGTATGTCGGGAGAAATCCCCTGGAGAAAGCGAGCGATGTCGGTCAATTCTTCGATCGAGTCGTTGAAGCCGGGCACCACCAGGGTTACCACCTCCACCCAGAACCCCAAGTGGTGAAGTCGCTGGATCGTGTCCAGCACCGGATCGATTCGTCCGCCCAGCTTCCGGTAGTTCTTATCGCGGAAACTTTTTAGGTCCACCTTGTAAAGATCAACCCAAGGCTGAAGGTATTCCAGCACCTCAGGGGTACCGTTACCGTTGGAGATGTAGGCGGTCCGCAACTGGCATTGACGGGCTTCCCGAAAGACTTCCACCGCCCACTCGCTGGTGATGAGGGGTTCGTTGTAGGTGCTGGCCACGACTTTAGCGTGGTGGTGAAGGCTCAACTCGACGAGCTTCTTGGCTGTCATATCTTCCGGAGAGGAGACAGCCCGGGAGTCACGAAGGGTCTGCGAGGTGATCCAGTTCTGGCAGTAAGCGCAGTGGTAATCGCAGCCGAGCATGCCAAAACTCATTGCCAACGACCCCGGCAGTCCATGGAAAAACGGCTTCTTCTCAATGGGGTCACATTGCAAAGCGCCGACGTAACCCCAAGGAACCAGGAGTCTCCCTCCCTGGTTGAAACGCACTTTGCAGATTCCGAGCAACCCTTCCGGGATCATGCACCGATGACTGCAGGCAAAGCAGCGCACCCGGTTGTCGGGGAGTTTTTCATAGAGGGTTCCCTCCTTGGTGCGCGTCTGAAGAAGGGCCGAAAGAGCGGCAGATCCGTCCATCTTCATCATTCCTTGTGAGCCGGGCCGGGAGAATGCACCGGATGAGCTGGTTACCTTCTTGTCCAGGGACTAGGTTGGGCCCTAACCTTGAGTCCCCCGGTCTTTAAATCGTTGACAGCCCGATATCCTCATTGATATTATAACCGATTGTACTTGTGAATGGAGGAAGCGTTAATGTACGCTGTCATCGAATCGGGCGGAAAACAATACAAATTGGCGCCGGGAGATGTGGTCCGGGTGGAAAGACTCGGCCAGGAGATCGGGTCGACGGTTGAGTTCGACCAGGTGCTCGCTGTGCACGATGACCAGAAACTGGTTTTGGGGACCCCAAACCTGCAGAGTGCCAAGGTGATTGGAACGGTTGTTGGCGACGGGAAAGCCAAGAAGGTGATTGTTTTCAAGTTTAAGAGGAAGAAGCAGTATCGAGTCTTTCGGGGCCATCGTCAGCCCTACAGTTCGATAAAGATTGACTCGATTCATCTGTAGGTTTTATTTTTCAAGATCCAGGAGGAACCGGTGGCTCATAAAAAAGGAGTAGGCAGTTCCCGAAACGGACGGGACTCCAACGCCCAGCGGCTGGGTGTCAAGCGATTTGATGGACAGTTGGTTTCGGGAGGGTCCATTCTGGTGCGTCAGCGGGGAACCAAGATCAAGCCCGGCAGGAACGTGGGGCTCGGCAATGACCATACCCTGTTTGCCAAAATCCATGGCTTCGTTAAGTTTGAAGATAAGGGAAGCAGGGGCCGGTTTGTCAACATCTTTCCGGTCGTAAACTGATTCGTGGTCCATCTCGAATGGAGCGTGAACACCTATCCCCTGGTCTTCGGAGTGAGACCTTCGAAGACAGGGGATTTTGTTTTTGAGCTGGACTCTCGTGCAGGGGCAAATCCGCAACAGCGGTTCTATTTAGCCTCTGGCTCAGGCTCGGTTGTGGGGTGACGATGTTCCTGGATGAAGCCCGGATAACGGTACGGTCAGGGGCTGGCGGCAATGGCTGCCTGGCGTTCCGAAGGGAGAGGTCGGTTCCGCGAGGAGGGCCCAGCGGCGGAGATGGAGGACGTGGGGGGCACGTCTACCTGGAGTCGACCCTGCGCCACAATACCTTGATCCAGTTTCGCTACGATCGAATCTTTAAAGCGCAACGTGGCCGTCATGGGGAGGGCAGCAATCGACATGGCAAGGACGGGGAGGACCTGCTCATCCAGGTTCCCGTCGGGACCCTGGTGGTAGATGAAGGTTCGGGCGAACTGATCCACGATTTTGCCCAGGCGGACGAGCGCATTCTGGTCTGCCAGGGAGGGCGCGGTGGAAAGGGAAACTCGCAGTTTGCCACTTCCACCAATCGAGCCCCCCGCCGTGTGGAACCGGGTTTTCCCGGTGAAGAACGCAATCTCCGGCTGGAACTGAAACTGCTGGCGGACGTCGGGCTAGTCGGTTTTCCCAACGTGGGGAAGTCGACGCTCATATCCAAGATCTCCTCGACCCGGCCCAAGATTGGAGACTATCCCTTTACCACTTTGGAACCCAACCTGGGGGTTGTGGAATTGGAGAATTACCGGAGCTTTGTCGTGGCTGACATTCCCGGGCTCATCGAGGGGGCCCACCTGGGGCATGGACTCGGGGTCCACTTCCTGCGCCACATTGAAAGAACCAGGGTGCTGGTTCATCTGATTGACCTTTCGGAGACCCACGGGCGCGATCCCGTGGAAGATTTCCACACGGTCAATCGGGAACTCAGAGAGTTCAATCCCGCGATTCTCCTGAAGCCGACCTTGCTGGTGGGTTCCAAGCTGGATGCTATGGAGAATCCTGAGAAGCTGGAGAGAATCCAAGGTTACGCAGCCCAAAACGGACTCGAATTGCAGGCCATTTCCGCAGTGACTGGAGCAGGAATTCAGGAACTGAAATACAAGATCGCTTTCATGCTCGACGGTCCAGGCTCCAATTAGGACACTCAAAGGCGTCTGGTCTTGCGCCCCGGCTGTATTTCCGGCGGGCATCAGAGCTATGGTTCATTTCCGGCGGGCTTCGTTTGAGGGAACCCTTGCGCATCGGTTTGCTTGGCGGTACTTTCGACCCGGTTCACTACGGTCACCTGGCCATGGCGGAAACCGCCGGCCGGCTTTTTGGCCTGGAATCCGTGTATTTTGTCACGGCTGTCGATCCCCCTCACAAAAGCCATCGGGCCCAGGCCAATTTCCTCGATCGGCATGCTATGGTCGCGCTGGCCCTCTCGCGCCATTTAAAATTGGTTCCTTGCAGCCAGGAGTTTGGGTGGCCTGGAAAATCCTACTCGATTGACACGGTCAAGGAGTTCAGGCATACACTGGGAGAGGCCGTCCCGATCTTCTTTTTAATTGGGGCTGACGCATTCCTTGAGTTTCCTACCTGGAAGGAGTACCAGCGATTTACGGACTACTGTAGCTTTGTGGTATTTGCCAGGCCGGGATCCACTTCTTCCTCGAATTTGCAGGTTCGGTTGCCGCAAACCGTTACCGACAACATTGTCCGAGTACCCCGGGGGAAGGAACTCCCTCTGCATTCCGCCAACCGCGTTTACTGGTTGGATTATTTCAGGAAAGATATCTCCTCGACGGCCATTCGCCGTCGGATCCAGGAGGGTCGGTCCATCTCCAGACTGGTCCCCGCCTCCGTCGAGGAGTTTATCCGAAAGACCCGACTCTATCTCACATAAGGAATTGTTTTGGAACTCAACGATAAGTATCTGAGCTGTGTGATTCAAGCGGCCCACGATAAGAAAGCGTTGGATCTGGTCGTGCTGGACCTGAGCGGGATTGCGTCCTTTACAGACACGTTTGTGCTTTGCTCAGGAACCTCTACGCCCCAAGTACAGGCAATCACGAATGAGATTGATTCCAGGATGAAGGCCCTAGGCCGTCGGCCCACCCATGTGGAAGGCTACCGGCAAGCCGAATGGGTGCTGATCGACTATTCGGACCTGATTGTACACATCTTTTCGCCCAAGACTCGAGCCTTTTACAATCTGGAGCGGCTCTGGAGAGAGGCCCCGCGAATCGATCTCTCATGAAGATCACATTGCTCTGGGTGGGCAAGACCAAGGATCCGAACCTGGGTCGACTCATCGGGGAGTACCAGAAGAGGATCCGTCACTTTCTGGAACTCTCCGCTGTGGAGATTAAACCGGTTGAAGGTCGTAATCCGGGACAGGCACTGACCAGGGAAGGAGAACGAATCCTGGATCGGTTGGATGACGATGATTTCCTGGTGCTCCTGGACCCCGGCGGCACGGAATTGACCACAGAGCAGTTTGCAGAAATCATTCGGGAGTTGAGGAATCGGGGAGTGAGGAATCTGGTTTTTGTGGCAGGCAGTCACTGGGGCGTTTCGTCGGAGGTAAAATCCCGCGCTAACCGGCTGCTTTCGCTGTCACGCTTGACCTTGACGCATGAGATGGCACGCCTCGTGATTGCCGAACAGGTGTACCGAGCCTTGACGGTGCTTCACGGGGTCCCTTACCACAAGTGACTACAAATAGCCGTTGGCTTTTTTTCGAAGGTTGGCTATAATCTTCAGTTTCTTTTCGGGTAGGCCTCTGAGTCGGCCGAGCGGCACGACGGCTTCCTCAGGCAGCAACACTGATTCAGGGAGGACTGAAGTTCAATTCAATGGACCCCAAAAAGTTTGACCATTACAGGAAGAAGCTCCAGGAAAAAAGAAACGAACTGTTTCGAGTCGTCTCGATGACCGAACAGTACGGCCGGGAAGCAGACGGTGAGAGTACCCAGGATGTGGCTGACAAGGCGGCAAATTCTTACACCAAGGAGTTTCTTTTCAGCCAGAGTAGTAATGAGAGAAACATCCTGCAGTTGGTGAATGAAGCCCTCGGACGCGTGGAGGAAGGGACATTCGGCGTCTGTGTCTCCTGCGACAACGAGATCCAGCAGAAGCGGCTGGAAGCTGTTCCCTGGACCCGGCACTGCATCAGTTGTCAGGAAAGACAAGAGCAGGGCCTGCTTGAAGAGTAATTTGTAGTTGAGGCGCCGCTCCAGTTCCGGAGTTAGACTTAACCAATGATTTGAAGCGACCTAAAGTCCTCTTCAAAACAGCTGTCGACTCTCTCGCCTCAATATTATTTCCCGCCACGTGTGTCTTGTGCAGATCCGTGGTCGACGACCTCAGTCTGGCGCTGGTTTGCCAGGGATGTTGGGAACAGGTCAGGCCTTTTTCCGGAGAGATCTGCGTTCGCTGCGGGTACGGATTCCCTTCTCCCTCCCTTCAACTCTCCAAACCCTTGTGTGGAGCCTGTCGGAGGGATTACTTTCAATTCGATTTTGCCCGGTCGTTTTCCGATTTCGAGGGACCGCTGAAGGATATCATTCGCCAGTTCAAATATCATTCCCACCCGAGCCTGAGCGGGCCTTTGGCGAGACTGCTGGAAGCGGTGTACAATGCAGGTCGCGAGGAGTTCACACCGGACCTGGTGATCCCCGTGCCGCTTCACAGAGCCAGGGAACGGGAGCGCGGGTACAATCAGGCCTGCCTTCTGGCTCAACGCTTCTGCAAACTGGCACGCCTCCAGCTTGGCCACAAGGTGTTGATCCGCCAGAGAGCCACTCAGGTTCAGGCTGGACTGTCCCGTCGCGCGCGTCGGTTGAATATGGCTGGAGCTTTTAAGCTAACTCAACAATGGTCGGCGGCCGGGAAAGCGGTTCTGCTCATCGATGACGTTTTTACTACCGGAGCAACTCTCAATGAATGTGCTAAACTATTAAAAGCCAATGGGGCTCGGCGGGTAACGGTTTTAACGTTGGCGCGGGTGATCCAGCGGTAGGGAGAAGGCAGAGAATGGAATCTCCGGACTGCGACGAAGGGACAACTCGGTACAGGGCCCCCGCGCGATGGAATTCGAGAGACCAGCGGAGCCAGGTTCTCGTCATTTCCCTGGTGGGTTTGGTTTGCCTCACAGGATGGAGCTATTCCTTATCTGCCCGTGCCGCCTCCGCAAGTAGCCCTTCCCAGACGGAGA
>JBGPHY010000231.1:0-8239 GCA_041484625.1 Terriglobia bacterium
CGCCTTCATGGAGAAGCGGACCCCCACGCCGCTCTGGCAGAAGTCATTAACCGCACAGCCGAACGAGGCGGCATGATCGTGGTTCCTTCTTTTGCCGTCGGGCGCACTCAGGAGCTTCTGTACATCCTGCGTGAATTGGAGGATCGAGGAACGATCCCGTGTCTACCCGTCTATGTCGACAGCCCGATGGCCGTGGATGCCACCAAGATTCTGCTGAAACATCCGGAAGAGCACGATCTCGATATGACCCGGATGGTGCGGGCGGGGGTGGACCCGCTGAATTCTCGAAAGGTGAATTTCGTCCGCGATCCAGAGCTTTCCAAAGCCTTGAACGAGCAACGTTACCCGATGATCATTATCGCCTCCAGCGGCATGGCCACCGGGGGACGAATCCTGCACCACCTCTCTCACCGGCTGCCTGATCCGCGCAATACGGTTCTCTTTGTGGGATACCAGGCCGAAGGAACACGCGGTCGGGCACTGCTGGAAGGAGCGCCATCCCTCAAGATCCACGGAGAGATGGTGCCCGTTCGAGCCCATATCAAGGCCCTCGACCTCTTTTCGGCGCATGCTGACTGGCGCGAAATCCTGCGCTGGTTAGGCAACTTTCGCCAACCTCCCAAGACGACATTCGTAGTGCACGGAGAAGCCGGCGCACGGAAGGCCCTGGCGGAGGCCATCAAACGGCACCTCGGGTGGCGGGTGGTACTCCCCGGTTTTGCTGAGGAATTCGAGTTGAGCCATTGATTCGATCGGCCAATGAAAAAAAAATGGAACTGCCGCGAGATTCTTTCTATAATTTCAATACGTCATTTACACTGTTCTCTAAATTAGCGGTTGTAGGAGCTTATGAAAGTCACGATCCTTACGGTTTACTCGAATTCCAACGTCGTTGAAGAAATTGAAGGGCTCATTCGCCAGTCATCTGAAACGGAGCCCGGGATTTTCACGGAGGTCAATCTCCAACGCAACAACGGGGGCCTCGTGGGAGAGTGGTTCCATCCGGATTTAGGAGAAGCCAATCTGGATTACCGCGAAACCCTCTATCAGAAAATCCAAAGTGTGCTCCCCGAGTCTCATTTGGCCATCATTGAAGATGAAGAGAGCCAGGAGATCATGACCATCGGAGACTTGAGTTACTTCAAGCAGGTCATCCAACAGGCGAGATCGGTTGAGGAATTGGAAGAGATAAAGGAACGAATCGAGCAAACCGAAATCGGAAATCCCCTGCTAAAGCAGATACTCCACCGGTCATACCAAACAAAGATGAACGGCCTTCGCACTCGCGTCTGAACCCGAAGTGCGGGTTCGTGCGCGATTCCTCCCCCTATCCACAGGTAACTACTCTATTTGCTCTTCGCGCCTGCCCGGATTTCACAACCTTCGCGGCACTTGATCCCGCAGGCTGTGCAGGTTTCTCTGCCGGCTTTGAGCTTGACAGTTTCTTTGCCGTTTCCTTATTCTCTGGCACCGGTTTTGGTCTGACAGTACAATTCAAAGGTTCTGGAGGGCGTGAACCCCCCGGACTCCGACGGCATCGTTTTCAATTCTTGAACCAGGAACACGCTTGTCATACATTAGTCTAGGCAGCATCGATTGACTCAAGGAGGGTAAACCTGTGGCTTACTGTCCGGAATGCGAAGCTGAGATTGAACTGGAAGACGTGGAGAAGGGGGAGATCGTGAATTGCCCTGATTGCGGGTCCGATTTGGAGGTCGTAGGGACTGATCCTGTCGAGCTGGAGATCGCTCCGGAGGAAGAAGAAGACTGGGGGGAATGAATCCGCCCCTCACCCTTCTTGCAGGGCTGCCCATATAATTTGAGCCACAGAGGAACCAGGATAGCAAGAGGCTGTCTGCTCTGTGGTTTTTTTGTTCCAAGGAAATATGATGAAGCTCGGACTGCTTTGCTCGATCGTTCGGAAAGAGGAAAAACTGCTGATCGAGGAAATCCGCAAGCGAAGCTTGGATTTCGATATCCTGGACGACCGCGAAGTTTTATTTCTCCTGAACCAGCGGCACATGGACTTCGACGTCGTCCTGGAAAGATGTGTGAATCATTCCCGCGCCCTTTACGCACTGAAAGTTCTGAACGACTGGGGAATTAAGACGATCAACACTTACACCGTCGCGGATGTATGCGGCAACAAGTTCCTGACCACCAGTGCCTTGATCCGCGAAGAGGTTCCCTGTCCAAAGACTTACCTGGCCTTTACGCCTGAATCGGCTCTGGCCGCCATCGAGCGACTGGGGTATCCCGTGGTCCTCAAGCCGGCCGTCGGTTCCTGGGGACGTCTCCTCTCCAAGGTCAACGATCGGGAGGCAGCCGAGGCCATTCTCGAACACAAGGAGGTCCTCGGTTCCTACCACCACTCCATTTTTTACATTCAGGAGTATATCCCCAAGGCCGGCCGCGACATCCGCAGCTTCGTGGTCGGGGACGAGACCATCTGTGCCATCTACCGCTACTCGTCCCACTGGATAACCAATACTGCCCGAGGGGGGAGGGCAGAGAATTGTCCAATCACCGACGAATTGAATCAGCTCTCGCTGGCGGCCGCCAGGGCAGTAGGCGGCGGCATTGTGGCAATTGATCTGTTCGAGTCGAAAGAGGGGCTGCTGGTGAATGAGGTTAATTACACCATGGAATTCCGCAATTCTATCGACACGACAGGAGTGAATATCCCGGCCAAGGTCATTGATTATGTAGTCCAGGTGGCCACCCACCCGGAACTGTATGTTGGGAACTGAGCCCAGGGGAACTCATGATCACTGTTAGTATTGTTGGAGCCTCCGGATACACAGGGGGAGAAACATTGCGCCTGTTGCTGGACCACCCTCAAATCAGGCTCCTCCAGGTGACTTCCGAGTCCAATGCCGGAAAGTATGTCCATTCTGTCCATCCGAACCTGCGCAAGCGGACCGACCTGAAATTCGTGTCCAGTGCCGATCTCAAGAAGGTGGATCTGGCGTATCTCTGTTTGCCGCATGGGATGGCCATGCAGCGCATCCAGGAGTATTTTCAGGTGGCAGAGCGAGTCATCGACCTGTCGGCGGATTTCCGCTTGCACGAGGCCGCTGATTACCCCTTGTGGTACGGTCACGAACACGCCCAACCGTCAATTCTGACTGAGGCGGTTTATGGAGTACCCGAACTTCATCGCGAGAGAATCCGGGCAGCCCGGTTAGTCACCGGGGCGGGATGCCTGGCGATTACGGCGATCCTGGGGCTTTACCCGCTTTTCAAGAACGGCGTGGCCCAAGCGGAGAATGTCTTCGTGGAGGGCAAGGTGGGATCCTCCGCAGCCGGGAACAAGTCGAGCCTGGCCAGCCATCACCCCGAACGCAGCGGGTCGCTCCGCTCCTTCCAGCCCACTCGCCACCGTCACACTGCCGAGATCCAGCAAGAATTGACGTTCCATGGGGTGAAGCCCCGGATCCATTTCTCTGCCACCTCCACAGACGCTGTCCGGGGAATCCTTTCCACGGCCCATGTAATGCTTAAGGAACAACTGGAGGAAAAGGATCTGTGGAAGATCTACCGCCACCAGTACGGGTCTGAGCCCTTCATTCGAATCGTCAAGGAAAAGACCGGGATCTACCGTTATCCTGAACCGAAGATTCTGGTGGGATCTAACTATTGCGACGTCGGTTTTGAGTTGGATCCCATCGAGAATCGCCTGGTGGTGCTTTCGGCATTGGACAATCTCATGAAGGGGGCTGCCGGCAACGGTGTTCAATCCATGAATGTCATGTACGGTTGGGAGGAGACCACAGGGCTGGGGTTCTCCGGGCTCCATCCGGTTTGATGAAGGTGTGCCCTGATGAAGAGCCTGAACATTGTGTTGAATCACCGCCTGTTTCTTGCAGGGTATCTCTGTGTCGTCTCTTCTCTGGTGGGGCCGTCATCAGGCATCAGCGCAGTGAAAAAGAAGAATCATGATCAGAAGCTCGAACCTTACGCCCTTTTAGTGGGGACCTGCTTTAGCGAGAAAGGTTTAGGCCTGGGGGAAGTGAACATCGTGGTCGAGCTCCAAGGCCCACCCGGGCAGAAGGGGAAGCCCGGGAAATGGTCGGCAACCAGTGATGTCCGCGGTGAATTTGCCGTCCGACTCCCGGCAGGTCGGAATCAGTTTCTGATCAGAGCCAGCAAAGGGGGGTTCAAACCTCAGGAGAAGGCTGTTGCCTTTGCCGAGGATGAACGGCAGGATATCCATTTTACATTGGAACCTCTTCCCTCCTCTCAGTAGCTCGCAGCTTATAATTCGGGATGCGAATAAATATGAAGGACGGCTTATGAGAATTTCCGGACGCCAAATCGCTTCAATAATTATTGTCTTCGAGTTGCTGGTCACCGGGTTTTCGCCTTCGCTTTTTCATTCCAAAGAGAAACCGAAGAAAACTAAGTCGGTCCGCGGAACGGTGACCGATGTCAGCCAGAATGGGATCTCGGGGGCCAAGGTTTTTGTCCGAAATACTAAGAAGAACATCACCACGGTGCTGGTAACCGATGAAAAAGGTGTGTTTTCGGTTTTTGGATTGGATCCGCAGTTCGATTACGAAGTGCATGCCGAAAAGGGGGCGCTTTCCTCTGCGACCAAGACAATCAGTACCTATCTGGACCGCCAGGATACGGCCTTGAGTCTGGTGCTCGCCGTTAAGGGGGCCGCGAGCAGTCTCAGAGAATCCATGAGACATGCTGTGGAGTTCACTTCGTCGGACGGGACCAAGCTCTCCGGTGAATGGTATCAGCCCGCCGCCGGTTCTGGCGGCGTTCTGCCCACCGTCCTCCTGCTCCATGACTTCGGCGAGGACCGGTCGATTTGGGAGAGCTTCATCACGAATTCACTGCTCAAAAACGGCTATGCCGCATTGGCTCTGGATTTGAGGGGGCACGGTGCCAGTGAGGGCAAATTGCCGGCGTTCAATCAGGACGCGCGAGAAAACCTGATTGGATCCAAATTGCTCCTCCAGGACCTGGCTGCCGTGTTTCAATGGCTAAAAGGCAGGGAGCTCGTTGACCCGGATCGTATTGCAGTTGCGGGCGTTGGCCTGGGGGCAAGCCTGGTTTTTGCAGCCTCAGGAAAATTCGAAGCCATCCGCTCCTCCATGGCGATCTCTCCAGACTTCAAAGAGTCGCAGGTTCTTTCGGCCGGGATCGACGGCTTCCAGCCCCATTCGATCCTGTTTGTTACTGCTCCGGCCGGCACTCCGGGAGAAGCCTCCGCCCGAGAGCTTGAAAAAATGACTGCACCCCCTGTTCGTGTCCAGATCCTTGACGGTTCCTCGGCGATTAGCTCAAAGACTCTCCGGGAGAATCCCGAAGTGGCCGGCCTGCTGGTCAATTGGCTGAAGAACACCATGTAGAGAAGACTCCGGAGAAACGGGGCCGACCCCCCCGACAGAGAGTCCTGGAAGTTGGTCTTCTTTATCCTCTTCTCTACTTCCTGCTTCCTCGATTCAAGACGAAGGAGAAGATCGTTGTCATGATTGTCATCAAGGTAGGCGGCAGTTTGGGGATTGACTACGATGCGGTTTGTACGGATCTGGCCGATCTGATCCGCCAGGGAGAAAAGGTCATCTTGATTCATGGAGGATCCGCCGAAACCAATCGTGTCTCTGAACTACTGGGTAAACCGCCGCGCATGGTCACCTCAGTTTCCGGCTATGAGTCGCGCTACACTGACCGGGAAACCCTTGAGATCTTCGAAATGGTTTATTGCGGGAAAATGAATAAGGGAATCGTGGAGAGATTGCAGCGTCTGGGGGTGAACGCGGTTGGTCTTTCAGGAATAGATGGGCGGATCTGGCAGGGGACACGGAAAGCTTCCATCACCATACTCGAGAATGGCAAGAAGAAAGTCCTGCGTGATGACTTCACCGGAAGAGTGGAGAGGGTCAACCTCGACTTGATCCACCTCCTGATGGACCATGGTTACACCCCAATCCTTACCCCGCCGGCTATCAGCTATGACGGGGAGGCAATCAATGTGGACGGAGATCGGGCAGCGGCCATTCTGGCCTCTGCACTCAAAGTCGATAAGCTGATCATCCTGTCCAACGTACCCGGACTGTTGAAAGACGTTAACGATGAATCCAGCCTAATTCTGGAAATCCCCATTTCAAAGATGGAGCATTATACGGATTTTGCCAAAGGACGAATGAAGAAGAAGGTGCTGGGGGCTTGTGAAGCGATTCGGGACGGTGTGAAGGAAGTGGTCTTTGCCGACGCTCGCCTTAGTCAACCCGTCAGTGCTGCCCTGGCCGGACGGGGAACCGTCATTCGTGGGGGGAGCTAGGAACTGGAGGGAGGGAACCGGGGAAAAAAGAAGGGGAGGGCAGGAAATAAGAGAAGTTGGGAGACGCCGTGCTGGTGTCCCTCGATCCTTTCACCACGCTCTTTTCCCCCTTCTCGCCACAACATACTTGCTACCATGCCCCAACCCTCTTAACTACTTTTCCCTTCCAGCCCAGTTCGCACCAGTTCGTTGACTAGTTTTCCGTCCACCCGACTCCCCGCAAAGCGGGCCATGACGCCCTTCATCACCCGTCCCAGATCTTTGGGGGAACTGGCCTTCAATTCAGCTATCACCTGGGTCACAACCGCTTGAATCTCTTTTTCATCAACCGCAGTCGGCAGGTAAGTTTCGAGGATCTTGAGTTCCGATTGTTCTTTGGAGACCAGGTCGGACCTTCCGCCCCTGGTGAACTGCTCGATTGAGTCCTTGTGCTGGTTAACCAGCATGTTGAGAACCTGCAAGGCTTCGGACTCCTGCAAAGGTTGATTCTTTTCAGTCTCCTTATGCTGGATCGCCGTTTTCATTCCCCGAAGAACATCCAACCGAAGCGCATCCTTAGCCTTCATGGCTTCAACCATGTCCTTTTGAATTTTCTCCTGAATTGTCATCGCGAGTCTCCGCCACTAATCTTTTCCAGGGTTAATGCCGATCAGTTAGCTTAACGGAGATCTTGACACCCTCCAACAGAAATCGATGATGAGTGGGGGTTGTTTCAATTTTTTGACATTTTTCAAGTATCTTTATTTTTTTCATAGCATTCATTTTTCGTATGTGTTAATTATGGTGTCCGCTTTTTGGCATCTCTGAAGGAAAAGCTTCCCGACGGCGCGAAGCCCGAATCGCCTCAAAGGAAGCCAAGGGCCTCCCAGGCACAGAGTCACATGATTCATTACCCCATCAAGGCGATGCTGGTCGAGCACAACCCTGACCAACTCCTCCTGACAGAGCGGGCGTTGAGACGGTCCATACGCGAGATTGAGATTGTACCGGCACGCAACGCTCAAGAATGCCTGAACCGCCTCCTTCGAGAAGACTTCTCAATAGTGGTTCTGGACTACAGTCTACCGGACATGGATGGGTTGGGAGTTATCCGCAAGCTCCGAGAGTACGGTCTTGACCTTCCGGTGGTCATGGTGACCGGCCAAGGCGATGAACAGTTGGCGGTCCAGGCTATGAAGGATGGCGCCTACGACTATGTGGTTAAGAAACAAGGTTACCTTAAGATGTTGCCCGAGATTCTGGAAAAAGCCCTTGAGAGACACAGCCTGGAAAGCCGTCTCAGATCTTCTGAAGAGCGATACCATCGGTTAGCAGAGAACGCCAATGAGCTGATTTTCACCACAGACCTGGATGGCCGTTTCACTTTTTTTACGAGCCGCGTGACCTCATTGCTGGGTTACGCAACCGAGGAATTGCAGGGACGGGATTTCAAGGAGTTGCTGACGGCCGAGAGTCGGGAGCGGGCCCGGAAAGGGCTCCAAGACTACCCTGGAGATCAGGAGTCCAAGCTGCTCGAGCTGGACTTCCTGACCAGGGACGGCTCACCCAAGGCCTTCGAGTTAAGTCTGGGTCGTTTTGTACAGGGAGGCAGAGCTGCCGGATTCGAAGTCATTGGCCGGGATATCACCCAAAGGAAGGTACTTGAAAAGAAGATTCTGCAGCGCAACAAGGAACTGAGTACTCTCCTGACGGTTACCTCCTCGATCTCTCATTCCCTGAGAATTGAGGAAGTAGCGGCGATTGCGCTGGAGAAGATCTGTGAATTCACCGGCCTGAACTGCGGCACAATATACACGTTGCGCTTCACCGATTCCACGCTGGCACAAAGCGCGGCATTCAATCTGCCGCAAGGGTTGTTGCGCGTGCTGAATTCCCCTGGGTTCTGGGACGAGATCCTGGCGTCCTTGTTTCAATCCAAGATACCTCTCATTCATCCGGACC
>JBGPHY010000232.1:0-8214 GCA_041484625.1 Terriglobia bacterium
CATCATTGCGATTATTGGAATCATTCTGCTCATCAATCTGGTGAAAAAGAACGGAATTCTGATGATCGATTTCGCACTGGCCGCCGAGCGGAACGAAGGCAAGAATTCACGGGACTCCATCTACGAGGCTTGCCTGTTGCGTTTCCGCCCCATCCTGATGACAACGATGACCACGATGCTTGACACTTTACCGCTTGCACTCGGCACTGGCACAGGATCGGAGCTGCGCCGTCCCCTGGGAATTGCTATTATCGGCAGGTTGGTCGTGAGCCAGTTACTGACGTTGTACACGACACCGGTAGTCTATCTCTATTTTGACCGCCTCCAACATTGGTGGAATCGGGTATACATGAGAAGTCGCAGAGCGGTCGAGCCGCGCGGCTCAGAGGCGTGAGGTTCGGGAATCAATCTTCTTGTTCAATCAAGTATCACGAAAGACAACCCATGACCCGGAAACCCCAAAGCGGCTTTGAAGGCCTTCGAAATCTCCTCCCTCTTTCGTTCGCAGGCATCCTGTTTCTCGCAGGCGGTTGCGTGGTCGGCCCAAAGTACCAAAGACCCGCGGCTTCCGTTCCTACGGAATATAAGGAACCGCCACCCGTCAGCTTCAAGGAGACAGGCGAATGGAAACGGGCTCAGCCCCGCGACGAGGTCATCCGTGGAAAGTGGTGGGAGCTCTTTAACGATCCGGAACTCAACGCGCTCGAAGAACAGGTCAACCTATCCAACCAGAATATTCTGGCTGCTGAGGCACAATTCCGCGCGGCCCGGGAAGCCGTGCGAATTGTGCGATCAGGTTTGTTTCCGACAGTGACTTCCGCCCCGTCTATTGTCAATTCGAGGACGTCCAGTTCCCTGGCGAATCCGCCGACTGGAAATTCCGCACCGGGTGCCCGCACTACCTATAATTGGCCTCTGGACCTCTCCTACGTGGCGGACGTTTGGGGAAGTATTCGGCGCAGCGTGAGCGCAAGCGCGGAGTCCGCCCAGGTAACGGCCGCCCAGTTGGAGAACGCTCGCCTCTCGTTCCACACAGCGCTGGCACAAGTTTATTTTGAACTGCGGGGTACAGATGGCAACCAGGAGTTGTTGGAGCAGACGGTGAAATCCTATGAGGATTATCTTCGCCTGACCAAAGCCCGATTCAACAGTGGCGTTGCGTCAGGGGTGGACGTGGCTCAGGCAGAAACGCAGTTGGAGACTGCACGGGCACAGTTAATCGACCTCGGAGTTGCCCGGGCTCAATTCGAACACTCCCTTGCCATCCTGATCGGGAAGCCACCATCGGAAATCTCGGTTCCCCATGGGGCCATCAAGTCACTGCCGCCAGTCATCCCGGTGGGAGTCCCTTCCACTCTGCTGGAACGACGCCCCGATATCGCTGGCAGTGAACGACAGATGGCTTCGGCGAACGAACAGATCGGTATCGCGAAGGCTGCGTATTATCCGGCGCTGCTCCTCGGTGCCTCCGCTGGGCTTGAAAGCTCGAATTTCACGTCATGGTTCACATGGCCGAGCCGCTTCTGGTCCGTTGGTCCACAGTTAGTGGAAACGCTCTTCGACGCAGGCAAGCGCCGCGCACAGGTGGGCCTGGCACAAGCTGCCTACGATGCCACCGTAGCCAACTACCGGCAGACAGTTCTGACCAGCTTTCAGCAAGTGGAGGATAATCTCGCGGCTTTGCGAATTCTCGAAGAGGAAGCGCGCGCCGTAGAGCAGGCGGTGCACGCAGCCGAGAAGTCACTGGCCATATCCACGTCTCAATACAAGGCCGGGATCGCCAGTTATCTGCAAGTGATCACCTCACAAACCATAGCTCTTCAAGACCAAAGGTCATCTGTAGATATTCTTACCCGCCGTATGGTGGCCAGTGTCCTTCTGATCGAAGCCCTGGGCGGCGGATGGGATGCCTCGATGCTGCCCGCGACAACAGAATTGGTTCATGGCAAATAGCCTGGCCGAATCACTCTCTTGAGTGAGGAATTCCGTGCCCTAGCCAAAATCTATGAACGAACAGTATCCCGATATGCGCTTGAGGATCTAAAGGGGAAAACGCGGTCTTCGCGCCGACACTGGCTGTGGCTGGTTATGCTTGTTTTGCTGTGCATTGCCATCTACGTCTGCGACTATCTTTCAGTTCGTCACAGGATTCAGAAGAATCGTGATCCATTCGAGAAGGTGAAAATCCAGCGTTATTACGCGATCAAACTGAAGGACGGTAAAACCGAGTTCGTTTTCCAGGAGCCAGAAACCCAGGTATGCGTTCACTCCCTGTTTCCTCACTTTGGGTGCAGCCCATGCTGGTATGTCAAGCGGAGAAATGTGAAAAAGATCGATATATGATTTCAGAGATCCCTCCGGCCAGGGCCGACAGGAATGGTTCTGTGACTGAACGACTCTCTAACCACGACTCCAGCTTTGATTCGGCGGAAGAAAGAGGAGGTTATCTGGCTTGGCGGCCCTACTGCAGGGATCGGCAAGAATTTTTCCCCGATACAACACAACTTCCCTAATCGCCATCTGATCAGGTATCACCTCACAGCAGCACTAGTGGCTATGACGAAACCTTAGACCGGGAGATTCAATGAGAAAAGCGTACCTTCCAACCCTTGGCCGAAAGAACGCATCGTAGAGTCTTTGATTTACTGTTGACTGCTCATCTACACGAAGACCGAAATCAAAACAGTGCGTGTCATGCACTGTGGGTGATTTGAAAGAGAGGAAGGCGTCCCATTTAGAGGATATGGCATCTCTTTTTGCATACCTGTTCTCGTTGGTGCTGACGGAGGGATCATTGACTTCGATGGAGGGAGTCTTCTCGCTCTCTTCGTCACTCGACACGGGCTACCGGCAGATGTACAACCTCCAGTTTGAAGAGGCCCATAGAACATTTCAATCTTGGAGCCAGACACATTCGCAGGATCCCATGGGCCCGACTTCAGACGGAGCCGCCTATTTGTTTGCCGAGTTCGACCGGCTGGGTGTGCTGCAATCAGAGTTATTTGTGGATAACGAGAAGTTTAAAGAAAGGCACAGAGCTCAGCCGGATCCGGCTGCAAAGAGAGCCTTTGATGACACTTTGACTAAAAGCGACCAGCTGGCAGACGCCATCCTGCAGAGTTCAGGCAGGGACAGCAATACCTTGCTGGCCAAGGTTCTTAATCTGGGGCTGCGAGCCGATTACCTGGCTCTTATCGAGAAGCGCAATCTGGCGTCTCTGGGCTACATAAAAGCCGCTGGAGTGCTCGCCGATGAATTGTTGGGGATTGACCCAACTTGCTACGACGCGTATCTGGCAGTGGGTGTGGAGAATTACATGCTGGGCATCAATCCTGCTCCGGTGCGTTGGCTGTTGAGGCTTTATGGGGCAAAAACTGATAAAGAGTTGGGAATCAAGAATCTTCGACTCACGGCAGAAAAGGGACGTTACCTGCTCTCTTATGCTCGACTGTTGCTCGCTGTCGCAGCCTTGCGCGACAAGGATCGTGACCAGGCAAAACAACTGCTTGCGGGATTGACTCGGGAATTTCCAAACAACCGGCTTTATAAACGGGAACTCGCTCGACTCGAATAGGATACTCTTCCGTTTGGAGGAGCTCGTGAGCTAAAGGAAATGACATGATGATGACGATCGTCGACAACGCATCTTCCACGTACCCCCCCGTGGCGGAAACACCGAGTGGGCGTCCCTTTCCGTTTGAAACTCATCTTCCTAATGCAGCCCCGGGCTCAATTATTCCCATGGAGCTTGTGTTCTTTAGATGGAACTCATGAGGCAAGAGACGCTACAAACCGACCTTTTCGTCGTGGGAGGAGGACCGGCGGGTCTGGCTGCGGCAATTGCAGCTCGCCAGAAGGGCTTGAGCGTGATCGTCGCGGACTATGCCCAACCCCCTATTGACAAGGCCTGCGGCGAAGGATTGATGCCCGATGCCATTTCAGCATTGAGCAGGTTGGGCGTCACGTTGGGGTTGAACCAGGGTGTTGGGTTTCGGGGAATCCGCTTCACTGACAGGCAAGTTTCAGTTGCGGCCAAGTTCCCACGCGGTTTTGGGTTGGGGATTCGGCGGCCTGAGTTGCATGAATTGCTCATCAGGCGAGCCGTAGAAGCAGGCGTCGCAATTCTTTGGGGAACGCGTGTGAGCAAGTTGACCAACGGGGGGATTGAGCTGAACGGGCGAAGAATTGAAAGCCGCTGGATCATCGGAGCGGACGGGCAGAACTCCCGAACTCGGGCCTGGATGGGGCTCGACTGTTATCGCTACCGACACATACGATTTGGGTTTCGCCAACATTATCGTGTGGCTCCGTGGACCGATTTTGTCGAAGTCCACTGGGGGAAAAATTGCCAGATCGTCATAACTCCAGTCGGCCCAGATGAAATATGCCTGGTTCTCAATTCCAGGGATGCCCGACTTCGGCTCGGAGAGGCCTTACTGCAGTTTCCGGAAGTCTTGAACCGCCTGAGAAACGCTCCTGTTACAACAGAGGAACGAGGGGCAATCTCATCATTCCACAGTGTCAGCTCGGTGTACCAGGACCGCTTTGCCCTGGTCGGCGATGCGTCAGGCTCCGTGGACGCGCTCACCGGAAAGGGGCTTTGCCTGGCGTTTCAACAGGCACTGGCTCTTGCAGAGGCGATTGAGGGTGGTGACTTGTCGCGATACCAGGCAGCTCACAGGCGTATTGCCAGGATGCCGTCTCTAATGTCGCGGCTGATGCTTTCGATGGACAAGCACGCCTGGCTTCGTCAAAAAGTATTGCAGGTTCTCGCAGCCGATCCCCATCTCTTCTCGAAGCTCTTGGCTGTTCACGTCAGTGCGCTCTCCCCCACAGCTTTCGGTCTTGGCAATGCACTCAAACTGGGCTGGCGGCTTGTGGCCAGCCCTAACTGAGAAGTTCAACTTCCTGGCATCGCAGATGATGAATCTGACCAGAAATCGGATGCGGAACTACCGGACACTGCTCGCCGTCATCTTTCTTCTCACTGGCTCAGGGGTTGCGCAGGAAGCTGTGCTGGAACTCGACCCGTCCCTGACGCAGATTGGCTTTACCTTGGGAGATATCCTCCATACAGTTCATGGAACCTTCCGGCTGAAATATGGCACGATCAATTTCAACCCTGTCACTGGCCAGGCAAGCGGATCGGTGGTCGTCGACGCGACCAGCGGCCAGAGCGGCAGTCGCGGGCGCGACAATAAGATGCATAAGGACATCCTGGAAAGTCGGCAGTACCCGGAAATAACTCTTTCTCCCCTCAAGGTCCAAGGCCACATTGCATCCCAGGGAGATTCAGAAATCCAAATACAAGGTGTTTTCAGGATTCACGGCGCAGACCATGAAATCACATTGAAAGCCCATATAAATATCTCGGGTGAAAAGTTGACAGGAAATGCGCACTTTTCCATTCCATACGTCCAGTGGGGCCTTCGGAATCCCAGCACGTTCATCCTTAGAGTCAACGATACCGTAGGCATCGATTTGCATGTCGCAGGTAACCTTTCAGCACAACCGGTCCACTGAGTCTCCTGAAGAACCCCTGCTTCGAGAACATAGCCACGGCAGATCTCCTGATACCGTAAACGAATTGATGAAGAAGGCTGTCAGCCTCGAGACCTTAAATGAAAAGGCGAGGCAACCGAAAGAGTGCAGAATTGATCCAACTTAGCTAGGACGCACCGAGAAAACCGGAGGCACTGCGCAAACGGTTGAAGGAACCCTATGCTGAAAAGCATACTCAACATCGTTATTTCTTTGCTGTTTCCTTGGAGTACTCTCACGTTGAATGCCCAATCCGATCTGCCTCGCTTTGAAGCGGCCGGGCAATTCGCCCTCATGACCACAGGTTACAGGAACGCAGGAGTTGGGGGGCGGTTTGGGGTCAATGCCTCTGAAATGCTCGCCTTTGAGGCGGAAGTTGACCATTTTCCCCAGGACAAATATGCCGAGGGTAAGAAGACCTTGAGCCTTTTTGGCGTCAAGATTGGGACGCGCACAGACAGCGCAGGGTTATTCGCTAGAATCCGGCCAGGATTTATAAAGTTTGGCAATGAATTGGTTGGTGGGACTAACTGCGATCCCCTCAACCCCACGTCCACCTGTTATGCGGCCCAAAACCATTTTGCCTTGGACATCGGTGGAGGGTTTGAGTTCTTCCCGACACACAAAACCGTGGTCCGCTTCGATATTGGAAACCTCCTTATCCGTTACTCCGGTCAGAGCAGCAACAACCTGATTATGAACGTGGGTTTCGGTTTCCGGTTTTGAAAGGCAGAGCGATCCTACTCTGGGGAAGCCACGTCGGTCCGGAGTCGACACTGGAGACGCAGTTCTGGCTTGGCTTCCCGAGCGATCAAAATAGATACTTGGCGAAGAATCGAGGAGCGTGAATTTGAATCGAGTCCCCAGGCCGTCGCTTTGGCTTTGGCGTGTGCGGCTTGCGCCGGTAGCGATGGGCCTTTTGTGCGGCATGCTGTCAGAAGACTTGCTGGTGCAATCTGCCCCCAAGGTCGAGATTCCCGACACCCTGAATCAGATGAGCGGCTCTGTAGAAGCCCTGGTGAAACGGGTCTCTCCAAGTGTGGTTCAGGTATTAGTGAGAGGATTCAAGCCCTTGGAGGAAGGGGGTCGCAATGAAGCCAGTATGGTTCTCGGCAAGCAACACGGCATCGGATCCGGAGCCATCATCGACCCTGACGGATATATCATCACTAATGCTCATGTCGTCACTGGTGCGCACCGGGTCCAAGTAGTGATGTCTTCTCCCATGGATGGAGCTGCTACCCCCCTTTCCGGCCTCGCCTCCCAAGGGCGCACCCTCGATGCCCGCCTGGTTGGAGTCGCCAATGAATTGGATCTGGCGCTGCTGAAGGTGGAGGCCAAGGGGCTTCCGGCACTGCCTATCGGCAAATACGACCGGCTTCAACAAGGGCAGATTGTTTTCACTTTTGGTAGCCCCAGCGGCCTGAGGAATTCTGTCTCGATGGGAGTGGTGAGCGCCGTGGCTCGCCAGCTCGACCCCGACAGTCCATTGGTCTTCATTCAGACCGACGCCTCCATCAATCCCGGCAATAGTGGTGGCCCGCTGGTAGACGTCAACGGGGAACTGGTAGGTATCAACACGTTTATCTTTTCGCAATCCGGAGGGAATGAGGGCTTGGGATTCGCCATCCCCAGCGCCATCGTAGCCTTTGCTTATCCCCAGCTCCGCCAATATGGCCACCTGCACCGCGGAGTTATCGGAATCCATGTTCAGACCATCACCCCGGGCTTGGCTTCCGGGCTCGGTCTGTCCAGGGACTGGGGTGTTGTTGTCGGTGACGTCTTCCCCGGATCTCCCGCGGAAAAGGCAGGCCTCAAAGTCCAGGACATTGTGCTGGCAGTTAACGGGAGACAGATTGACAATCTTCCCCTCTTCGGGATCAGTTTCTTTCTGGTCAATCCGGGAGACGATGTCAAGATTGATGTCCTTCGTGGGACCGAAAAATTGTCTTTTAAAGTGAAAGTCATCGAGCAGCAGCGGGGCGTAGATCGGCTGTTTGACATGGCTGACCCCGAGAACAATCTGGTGCGAAAACTTGGGATCGTGGGTCTCAGTGTCGACGCTAAGGTCCTGCCGCTTCTCCCGGGCCTCAGGCAGGCGTCTGGAATTGTCGTGGTGGCTAAAACGGCCACCGTCGTCGGAGCTGAGAACTCCCTGGTCACTGCTGACATCATCCACGCCGTGAACGGAGGGGCTGTCAACGATTTGGAGTCGCTCAACTCGGCAATGGATCGACTAAAACCTGGGGATAACGTAGTTCTTCAAGTGGAACGAGAGGGGAGTTTCCAATATATGACCTTCCAGATGGAATGAATCGAAGGTCCTGGAAGGGATTGTTTCGGTCTGGGAGCGCAATTTTCCGAACCTGGTTTGTCGCCGGTGGGACCGTCGAGCCGATCAACGCCAGGCAAAGAACTTGTTAACAATGTAAAACTTCTGGAAGGCCGAGAAAAAAGGAGATCGCGACTGCTATAATCTTCAGTGGTGAATCCTCCACCGAGCTGGCGCTTGGACGGGCATAATTCTCTGGAAGGGATCCATGTGGACTTGGAAGCACAAGCCTCCTGCCCTGCTCATCCTGAACCTCCTGATGCTGGTCTTGCTGGTGCTGCTTGCCTTTCTGCAGTATCGATGGGTGGGACAAATCAGTCTAGCTGACCGGGAACGCCGCC
>JBGPHY010000233.1:0-8207 GCA_041484625.1 Terriglobia bacterium
GATTGTTTTTGAAGTGGCTCGCGACGTTTTTGACCAGATGAGGCCCACCTGGAGGGGAAGCAAAGAGAATCTGCTGGCACAGGTAATCCAGTTGACGGAGCGTTTCATCCACTCAGGCCGGCTGGAAATCAACCCTCCGCTTTTCTATCAGGATGAACTGAAGAGACGAGTGATGCTGACGCTCAATATGCAGCGGATTGTGCAGCATGTCTTTGAGCAGATCCGGTTTGCGAATACCGAGTCGCTGGAGGCCGTCTTTGAAACCAGTCGACCCGTGCGCACTACTGGTGACATGCTGCCCTGGCACACGGGCAAGCCCTGTGAAGTTGCCCAGCGTAGCCACATCAATTTCTGTGTGGTGGACTCCACCTGGGAGGCTCAGGCAGCCTACGAACTGGATCACAACTCCGAAGTCGCGGCCTGGGTTAAGAACGATCACCTGGGATTCGAGATCAACTACATTTTCGAGGGCGTGTTCCGGAAGTTTCGACCGGACTACCTGATTCAGTTGGCTAATGGCGTCCAACTGATCGTCGAGATAAAGGGACAGGACTCGCCCCAGGATCAAGCGAAACGCCGCTATCTTGACGAGTGGGTCAATGCCGTTACTGCACACGGCGGTTTTGGAGGCTGGACGTGGGGAGTTTGCTTCCAACCGTCGGATCTGCCAGCGGTGATCCATAAGGCACTCACGCAATGCCCCTGAAGCGCGTTCTTCCGACTGGACACAAGTTAGACGGGCAGAGAGGAGACGGAAATGCTTCTGACAGAACTTACATCGCGTGACGCAGTGCTGAAGGCGATCGCCGGTGTTGCTTACGGCTATCAATTCCCTCAAATAGGTCCGCTAAAGCCGCACCAGTTTTCCGGCGGGTACGCCACAGTGAAGCGGGTGTTAGAAAGTTTGGGATTTTCTGTTCTTCGCCGGTGAGCCACGGCATTTACGAAGTGCACTGTCTAACTTAGGCTGCAGCCGGCCCGCCGCCGAAAGCTGCGGAGCGCGTCTGAGCCCGGAGTTGTTGGGTAAGCGACAGAACCAGCGCCAGTCGCTTGCCGATTCTCTTAAGTTCCCGCGCCCCACCCCGCCCGCCAACGCCTCAAAAGAGATATCATCGCTAGAAGCGCTGACAACTCTTTTGAGGCTAGATACGGCGTGCACGCTGGCCCAAGCAAAAGCCTTGGCAATCCTCGCTCCTTCCGTTTCAGGCCTTGTCAGCGCGAGACGACAAAAGCCAGAGAACTAAGGGGTCGCGCTGCCAGGCTCTTCCACTCCATCCACTCCGGTTCCCACGGCCTTTGCTTCAACAGGACCAGCTCCCTCTTTCGAATGGAACCACAGGCAGGGGCTCGGATAAGTAAAGGCTAGCCGACTTCCGAGGACTTTCAAGGACTTGATCGAGCAATCTCACCCAAAGTGTTTTGAATCATTTAGTTGAGAAGAACCGGGCGAGGAGAACAGATTGTTTGGCAGGCGGGGGATGTCCGTTTCCATGTTGAAATTCGACGGCTCTCCCAAATCAGTCAGACCGCGCTTAAAGCCTACGCCTGAGGTGCTGTCGTCCACAACAGGCGGATTCACTTCTTCGCCGCTGCCGTGCCAATTTCCTTCTGCACGTATTCGACGGCCTTGTCCAGCACTTCGTCTCTACCGCTGCGGATTCCGGCGATCGTTGGCCTAACTTCGATATCCGGCACGAGTCCAATGCGCTGCAACTGTCGCCCATCGGCATGGCGAACCGCCCAACCCGTAAAAACAATCCGGATTCCACCCGGCACCCAGAAAAAAGTCACGTTCCCATTCGCACCGGCGCTGGGACTGCCAACGAACTTTGTGCCATTGGTCACCTCGAGGATCAGGCCGTTATGCTCCGACGCACTTTGGGCCCGCTCGTCAATCAGCATTACTGTCTTTCCCTTATACTTCCATTTTCTTGTCGCGGGCATCCGTTGAAAGAGTGTCTGGGTGATCGACCGCTGGAAAGATGGAGCGTCGGGAAACATCACCACCGGTAGCTGAAAGATGGCGTTGATCGGAGGTTTCCCTTCGCCTAGATACGCCCACATGCCCCAAACATCCTTCGGGTAGCCACGCATGTCGAGGATAACAGTCTGGGTGTCCTTAAACTTCTCGAACATACCATCGACCATTGAACCATCAAGTCGTGTCAGGTCGGCGTAGCCGATGTTCTCTGAGAGCAGTTTATAGATTTCGCCTGATCGGCCTCCCGCGAGTCGCAACTCAGGAAAATCCCAGCAATTCCTCGGCAATTCGACTTCTTTTTCGTGGCCGTGACGGTCGCGTAGGGTTAGCATGGTCTTGGAATCCTTCGGCCCAGCCAAGACGCGGTACGCTGCGTCACGGCGCTGCGCCTGCGGCGTTGAGGCGGCAATGTATTTGCTCATCCGCGTCATCCGGTCCCTGACGTCTTCACCGTCCACTTTGAGAATGACATCCCCCACCTCCAGCCCGGCCGCAGGCGGCTCCGTCACAACAGGCTCTTCATGGCATCCGAAACCGTAGACAGGGTCGCCACAAGTGGCACTGGACGGTGTACCAAATGCCGTGATCACTGGGACTCCCTCGATGACACGGACTCGCACGGGTGGCACCGCTCGGAAGTGCTCCCGTAGGACAGGGCTGTAGACAAAACCATGTGAATCGTGAATGTGCGACACCATCTCGGCTACCGCCAGGTGGTATTCAAGCGCATTGCCAGCTTGTTCCATCTTTGGTATGAACTCGCGAAGGACGGCGTCCCAGTCTTCTCCCATCAGATCTTTGTAAGGGAAGAAGTAATTGATGACTGTCCAGATGCGGAATGCCGCGAGCAGACGGTATCCAGACGGTGGATACCTCATTTCCGAGTACGGCCTGTCAGGCGTGGGAACTCCCTGCGCAGGCGACCGCTTGCTATTTCGGCGGGCTGGCTTGTAGTCGCGCACCAGCGCTAAGGCTGCCTGGAACGCAGCGTCTTCTTCCCTGCCGGTCTGTGAACCAGAGAAGGTGAGATCTGGCTCAACTCTGCCAGGACCGTCGGGGTACACCAGTTCCCCGAGCCGCACTTGAGCGACAACACCGTCAGTCAGATCAATCTCTTGAGTGGTGACGAGAGACTCGTCGGTACCCACCCCTTCCGCAACAATCGCCGCTTTGCCCACGGCTTGAAGCGCCAGGGCCGCAGGAGGAATCTCTGAGCGGCTATTGATGACGAAGACGGTCGGGATATTCTTACCATCGGCAGCGGGACTGATCGTTTGCCCGTCAATGGTGTAAAAGCCGGACTGGTGAGGCTCAGGATAAGGATGCGAGATCTCCTGATCCTCAAACCCGAAATGCACCCGCCGGCGCTCGCTGGGAATCCTGAGAGGAAGGGAGCTCAGATAGTTGGCCAATTCGCTTTGTTCAAATAGCCACGACAAACTGCTTCGCTCGTCTTCTGGCACGGGCACGGGTGAGGCAGAGCGCAGATCGAAGAGAACACCCCGGGCTCTTGGGAGATCCTTCCGCAGAAGTGCCATGCGATCCGACGCCTTCTCAAAATCCAACAGGTCTGCGTAGTTGTTTATTGTGACGATCAGAATATTATCTGGCGTGAACTGGTATGAAGGTTGCCTTTCCCCCTTGCTCGGCTCGCCCTCATGGACCTTAGAGACCACACGAGTCACTGGATCGCCCAGAGCGTCGAGCATGCCTTGCACAGCCGCCGCGTATTCGTCTGCGGTCTTGGCTGCCTGGCCCTTGGGAATGGCGGTTACCAGCGCTTTGTCCCAGTCGATGTCCTCACGATACGCAAGATAAGGATGGAAATACTTAACGGTCCCCCAAAGGTTGCAGAGCGCAACAAGCCTCTCAATTCTTGTGGTCTCCGCATTCGATTGTTGCGTGCTCCAGGCGCTGGCACAGAGTGTTGGCAAAGAAAAGCCGAGAAGTAACATCCTGAGTAAGAGTCGAGCTTTCATAACAATGCTCCAGGTATTGGAAACATGTGCCGCCTTCTTACGCCATCTCCTGAGCCTTCGTGTAATGCAGCCGCCAAATCTTACTATAATTCAGGACTATCACGAGATCAACCTCGACGGCTCCGCTGTGCGGGAATTTGAAGGTAAGCATTGCCATGTCGGTCGTGGACGGCCTTTCAGGCCCTTTCTTTCTTGCGTTACACGGCACTGCTTGTACTCCGTGCGGTCTGACGGTCCCGGTCCAAAACCGCAATCAGGCCAGGTAAGGCACGATAGCCAACAATACGCCGAAACTGGCGTTCCGCCACAACTAAGCCAGAACCCACCCAACGTTCCAGATGATCGCCAGGCCGCCATCGCTTTACGTTCCGGCAAGCCACCCGAACGATGGAGAAGGCAGACTCAATCGGATTCGTGCTGCGCAGCATCCGACGCAGCTCCGGTGGCGCATTCAACCGATGCAGCGTGAGCGTTTCCTCCAGCCCTTCCGCCAAGCTGCGTGCCGCACTGGGGTTCACCTCCCGGAGTTCCCGCTGAATTCGCTCCAGGGATTTCTTGGCTGAACCATAGTCTGGTAGCTCGTAGGCCTGGGCCGGCTTGCGGTCCCAGGGAGCGGCTTTCTCATCGACAAAGTGCCCGCACACATTCCTCCGCTTATGGAGTTGACACCTCTGCACGAAGCCGCCATCACCACTGTATTTTCGTAAGGCCACACGAAGAGCCTTGCTGCCGTCGACCACGGCCAGCATGGGCTGCTGGAAGTCCAGGCCCCGCTCGCTCAGACCGGCTAACAAAGCATCACACACTTCCTGATTCTCGCTGGCGCCCTGGTGCAGTCCCAAGACCATTTTGTGCCCTAGGCGGTCGATCCCCAGCGCCACGAGCATGTGTTCGCCTCGGAACTCGACTCCGTCCAGCATGAGGGCGCAGAGTCGAGTGTTGTTAAGGTCACGAGGTAGCAACTCCTGCACGCGCTTGGCGCTGGCCTGAATGAATCTCTCGCTCATGGCAGACTTTTGAACGCCCAACGCTGCACTGCATTCCCGGACTGCCGGGCCGTAGCCGCTCATCGTCAGTCCACGCATGATACGATCCCAGACCTGCCGTTGCATGGCCTCTTCCTGCCGGAATAGCTCGTAGCTGCCCATCTTCATCTCCCCACGTTGGCCGCGAACCCGAGGCCGGCGAATGGGTAACTTCTGACCATGAACCACGACCGAACCGCGGACGCGGCCCCAACGTCGAAGTTCCCGGTCGCGTCGTCCTGCGTGTCGGTCGCCGGTCAGCCAAGCCACCTCGTCATCCATGATCATCAGTAGCAGTCGCTTCTCGGCTTCGTGGAGGAGCTGGGAGACTCCTTGCCGGAGCAGCTGATCAATTTCAGCGAGGGAAAGGACCATTTGAATGGTGCCAGGATCGTTCGAAAGGTGGGAGCGGAACTGCTCGATGGCCTTCCACTCCCTGATCGGGTAGGTTCTCTTCATTGGACGGCTCTCCTTTTGGGTGAATTGCCCAGTGCCTAATTACAGGCTCGGGTCGGAGAGCCGTCACTCTTAAATCTCAAATTTCAACAATTTTCCGGACATCCTCCTTGAAGCGACTGAGACGCCACAGCTTGCAGTCTCGCCTCTTGTGATCACCCGCAATTGGCTCGGCCAAATTCCGGTGACTTTACGTGACGTTACATCGGAACGAGACTACCGGTGGCTCGACTCGATGGTTTTTTTCTTGCCGAGAAAGTGGTGTGCCCTGCAAAAGGAAGGCCTCCTCCCGCTAAGCAAAACTTCGAGCTCTCTTCGGGATCAAGCGCATAATCTAGTAGCAAGAATCCTGGGGAGCAGAGAGCATAGTTGTTCTCATCCCGTCTCCAAGACCATCGTCACTTCGAGTTCCCCGCCGTCGGCAGGAAATTCTCCATTGCCCAGACTTCGGATTTGTCCCCTCCGCCTGTAAAGGCGATACGACGGCCATCCGGATGGATAGATAGCTCGCGCATGTTTTTCGCCGTGAGATCCAGCTTTCGGGGTTCATCGTCACGAACGGAGGCCAGCCACAGCTCGGTTTTCGAGTCGCCGGGGCTGGGCTGCTTCACGAAAAGTACGCTCTGGCCGTCAGGCGCCCATGCAATCGAGCCGGGGAATGGCATTTGCACTCCGCGCAGCAAGTCGCGCGCTTCTCCACCTGCAGCAGGCAGCACTTTGAGGATCTTCGATCCGCTCTTCGCCTCGCGGACCGCAAAAGCCAACCGCTGTCCGTCGCGGGAGAGAGCCACGCCGGCACAGAAATGGTAGGAGAGCTCGGTGACGCTATAGAGTTCCTTCTCCTGGCCGCTGGCGAGGTCCCGCGCCACAATGGAAGATGTTTTGGCGGTGTTGTTCCACTGATGGTAGAAAATCGCCTTGCCGTCTGGGGACCAAGCTGTCCCCCAACCCAGGGGACTCTGCAAGTCCACACGCTCGTATTCGCCGGTTTGAACGTCGATGCGGAAATCGCCGAACACACCGCTCGGATGTTGTGCGCCAGCAAGCAAGGACCGGCCGTCAGGGAACCAGCGGACAGAGACTACCCGGTCAAGCTTGGAGGGGATTTCGTGCACTTGTCCGCTTTTCGCGTCTCGGACGCATATCGCCCTGGCCCCCCACGCCCCGGGACCGCGCTGCGAAAGATAGATAAGCTGCCGGCCGTTAGACGACCAGTCGGGTTTGCTGTTGGAGCCCACGAAGCGCTGGGTGGCCAGAACCGGAGGAGCCAGGACTCTGCCGGACGCAAGATCAAGCTCGGCGATGTAGACATCGCTCATCCCCGTGCGAACATTGTAGTAGTAGGAGCCGTCCCGCGTGAAGCCCATGGGCCGCACATCTTGCCCCAGGTCAGGTTTGACCACCTCGGGCGTTCCGTCAGGCTTGCCGTCGGCAATCTGAACCCACCAGGCACCCATGGTCCCGCTGCGGTCGCTGCCGAAGAGGATTCTTTTACCATCGGGCGTCCAGTCAAAAACAACATCATTGGCTGGGTGTTGAACCACCGGCGTCTCGTGGCCCCCGTCCACGGCGAGCACAAAAATGTCATACTCCTTCGTGCCAGGCTGCTGGGGGAAGTCATAAGCGATATAGCGGCCGTCCGGAGAAAAGCGCGCCCGCTTGGGCGCTTCTTGGTCGAAGGATTTTAAGATGCGCGCGGAGCCATCCGTTACGGAAACCAGGGCGATCTGGCTGCCTTTATCTTTCTGGTAGAAGATCGCCAGAATGTTCTTGCCATCCGGGGACCAGTCGGAGGGTTCCAGGTATGTCAGCTCAGCATTGGCATAGAGAACACGCGGTTTGGATCCGTCCATGCCGACGATGCGCAGGTCATAGAAGTTGTCTTTGTTGTACCAGCCGTAGACCACGTCCTTACCATCAGGCGAGGGGATGGAGAGCAGCGCGAACTCGAGGGATCGGGGATCCTTGTTTGTAAGCCGTCGTTTCTGGCCCGTGGCAAGGTCGCGGACCGCCAGTTCCTGGCTCTCCCAATCCTGGAGAGTCAGATAGCGGCCATCGCGGGTAGGAGCCCCAAGGAAATCCTCGTCGGGACCCGCCCAGACTTGCCGTACCGTCATCGTGTCATGATTAACGATGCCGGTTGGCTGGCTTAAGGCCGCCAGTCGGCTACGGGCCAGCTTGACTGGCTCCAGCTGATCGGCATACTCTCGCACAACTTGCTCATAAGCCTTGCGCGCTTCGACGTTGCCCAGCTTTTCGTAGCACTGGCCCATGCGGACCAGCGCCTTTGCCGCTACTGCGCGGCTACCGGTTTCCACGATCTTCCTGTACTGCTCGATGGCAGCCTTCAGGTTCCCATCGACTGCTTCCGTTTTGATGGCGGCCTGAAGCGCCACCTCCGCCCGGTTGTCCTTCACCTGATTCGCTGGATACACAGCCGACATGGCCAAGCAAACCAGCACGCTTCCAAGCCACAAGTATGTTGGACTCATCGTCATTTCCTCCTGCGCATCAGGATAGGGAACGATTGTCCGGCATATATCCGCGTTATTGTCAGGATTCGGTAAAGTTCAAGCATCGAAACGGTATCCCATTCCGCGAATGCTCAGAAGGTGACGGGGCCGGGAAGGTTCCGGCTCGATCTTTTTCCGAAGTGTGACGACGTGGTTGTCGACGACGCGGTCCGTGATGAAGGTGTCTCGCCCCCAGACCAGGTCGAGCAGTTGCCCGCGGCTCAGCATCCTGCCGCGATTTCGCACAAACACC
>JBGPHY010000234.1:0-8171 GCA_041484625.1 Terriglobia bacterium
CGGTGAAGGTTCGAATCCTTCCGCCCCAGCCAATTTTCCTCTCTAGAAATGATGGTATTGGTGGTGTCGGCTGTTTTTATACCCGCTGCTATACCCGATCATCCGGGCCAATTTCACTGCTTCCAACCCAAAACGAAGTATTTACTAAGGGAGGAAACGGTAATGGCTCGGAAATCGGAAGCAACCTTATGGATGCTCGTGAAAATCGGCGAGCGGTCCGTGATGAAGCGATTGGTGAAGAAAGGGCGCAGCTACGTCCCCAAAGTTGAGGGGTCATACGAACCCGGTTCCTACTATCTCCGCTACAGGCAGCACGGAAAACGAGCCTGGGAATCGGTGGGCAACGACCTTACGATTGCTCTCCAGGAGAAGAAGGCACGTCAAAAGGCATTAGAGGCACCAGCGGTTCCTGTATCAGTCGCCGCTCTGCCCAAACGCAATCTTCGCGATGCTGTCGCTGAATTTCTCAACGGCAAAGAGAGCAGGAATTGGTGTCACACTCTGACGGCGTTCGGCGATTGGTGGGGCTGGGAAAAGCACGTTGAGGATTTCCAGCGGCTCGACTTCAAGGCCTTTGCTAAGCATGTAGCGAACCTCTCGCTTCGGCCTCGCACTCAAGACAATTATCTGCGCAATGTTTGCACATTTTTCCGCTCTGCTGGCCGGGTTGTAGAGATTGTACGAAACGAACAGGACGCGACCGTTGCGGCACGGAAGACAACGATCCCCGACACGCTCTTCTTGGTTTCGAGGGACTTCCCGACCGTGAACAAAGGTATGGCCGACTACTACAGCGATGCTCAGATTGAAGGGCTATTTGCGGGAGCTAACAACCTATGGGAGCGGCTCATGCTTTCTATGTTCTATTACACGGGGATGCGCGAAGCCGAGGTCTCCCACTTGTATTGGAGCAACGTCAACTGGGAAGCGGAAGAGATCGAGGTTAAAGAAAAACCGGAGTGGGATTGGACGTCTAAGAGTTCTGTGGACCGGGTGGTCGAAGCTCCCCCTCAACTCATGGAAGTGCTGCGGGAGGCCTATGCCGTGCGAGGAACATCAAAGTTGATCTTTGCCAATCAACTCAACCGTCCCGAGGGTCATTTCCTTGATGCTGTTCAGAAAATTGCTTACCGGGCAAAAATCACGTGCGGCGAGTGCCCAAATTGCATGGAACACATGGGCCGGAACTGTCATGAGTTCGGCCTGCACAAGTTCCGGTACACCTATGGCCGCATGCTGGACCGGGGCAAGACGCCGCTCAAAGACATCAAGCTGGCGCTCGGTCATCGGGACATCAGCACGACCGACGGCTACCTCGGCGGCGGGAATAAGAAACAGCGCCGTGAGAACCTCGAGCGCAGCTTCCCTGCGAAGCCTCTCAAAGTCGTAGCCTAGAAATCGGCCTTGGGCCTCCACGTGGCGTATTAGGTTACGTGAAGACAATCCTAGAAAAACTAGCGGAGTGGCCTGGGGCTATGACAATCCAGGACGCTGCCGCTCTGCTCGGTCACCACGAACAGACCCTCTACAAGGCCGCTCGCTCCGGTCGTCTTCCTACCTTTAGGGGCCTTGGCGGTTCACTTCGCGTAGACCCGGCGCGTCTGGCGGCGTGGCTAAAGCAGCGCGGCGCGTGATCTTCTAAGCGCCCTTTGCAGTCGGTGACGCGCTGGCACCGTACGAACAGCACATGAGAATTTTCGGATTCTTGGCTAAACCGAAGACAATCTACAGACACGAACCAAAGGGCCGGGGAGCTAAAAACTCTCCGGCCTTTTCTTTTGCATCTCCTTCCAATGCTCGTCGCAGAGGTAGAGGTAGCCGATGCCACCATCAAAGGCGGGTTCCAATCCAAACGTATCGTAGATCAATTCTGAGGCTTCGTGCTCGGCGGGTTTGCCACAGCAGGCTTGGTTGTCGCCTTCCGGCCAATACGAACACTCCTTAGCGTGGATTAGAAGAACGGCATCCTTCGGCTTGTGCTCTTCGCAAAACACCAGACCAGACCCGGTGCTGTACCGCCTGTAGTGGGTGGCGGGACGCTCGCAGACCTTGTCTGGCTCTTCCAACGTGCTGCCTTGACAATGGCTGATCTCAGCCCATGTCCTATCGGCACACTTCTTCATAGCCTCAGCATAAGTCGCTCTCCTCGGTAAAATCTACACTCCCTTCACCTCCCGTTGTTCAATCCATAACCAAGCTAAGTACCTGTGTTTGCACCAAATTAACCATCCTGATTTTCAGCCCGTAGGATGTAATCGCCAGGGCATAACCAAAAATCGCCAGGGCAAGCCGCACTAAGGAGGCGGCCAACTATGAAAAGACTCAAAGGAAAACACACCATGGAAGGGATGTTGGAATCGGCGTTCCGCGAAGGAGCCTGCCGGGTAGACCTGATGTGCGTGAGCATCGGCGACGGGAAGGAAGGCCGAGCCGAGATCTTCTCGGCCTACGGCCCTGGCGACCCGGTCCTGGCGAAAATGTACGACCTCGGCGATGACTATCACTTCATTGCGATGCTGTGGTTCTGGACAGACTACAAGGCTGCTCTGGTATGCCCAGGAGAGCGGATTCCTTCAGCGAAGCAGCAGGAGTTCTTCATGGGCCTATTCGAACGGTACCAGCGGACGTACCAATTCCCTCTCACCATAGCGCAGTTGACGGAGGCCGTATGAAAACCCTCTGGCTCAAGCCCGACGCCATTGACTGGCGTTGTGGTGTTCTCTACATAAAGACGCCCCACGGCAGCCACACCGTAGTGTGTAAAAAAGCCGAAGTGCCAAACCACGTAAAGCTGATCATTGAAGGAATTGCCCACGAGCACGGATATAGACAGATCGCCATGGACATGTCCGGGGACTAACTGGACGAAACCCTGGCAACAGGGTCGCGGCATAAGCCGCCTGATGAGTCCTGTCAGAAACAGCCGCACTAAGGAGGCGGCTAAAATGGAAACCGAAACACTAATACAAGAAGAAACTCTCACCCAGCTTCGGGAGAAGTTTGCCGACTGCTGGATGAGAGGCGCGGAGTGGCGGTCAGAAATCGGTGAGGTGCTTTACAAGATCAAGGAGAGGTGCGAATACAGCCAGTGGGGCGACTTCCTGAAAGAGTACGACCTTCCCCGCAGCACAGCCGATGATTACGTCCGGCGCTATAGGGACGAGGCTGGACTTGCCGAGGTCCGGCAATTTGACGAGCCTAATCCCGAGCGGAAGCCGGACCCACAGGCCGAGGAGCGTAAGCAGGATATTGAGATAGAGAAGAACAAGCGCAAGGGAAGGAGACCCGAGCACAACCCGACACAAGTTCAGGTACGTCTGCGTAGTCTCCTGCCCCACCAGACCGCTGTGTATTGGGAGGAGCGCAAGGAAAATCGCGAGCGCGTGGACGCGATCTGGCGTGCAGCATTTCTCCAGATTATCGGCGCTAACCAAGTCTACCCGCCGCTCAACGATGAAGCGGTCACGGTAGCAGCGGTCGCCGTGGAGGAGGAATCATGTTCCGCATCTTAATCATTCCTCAGTTGTGCCGCACCGACGCAGAAGTAGAAGCACTCCGCAACACACATGCCAACCCGGCGCATTACGACTACTTGATTGAGGAGAACGCAATCGTCATTGGACCAGACGGAGTCATCGCCCGTCTGGTCACCGGGTGCCTGGACGCGGACTTGGTGAAAGAGACGGCCAAGCATTTCTATACCGTGCATGGCGATGGATCAAATAGAGGTTCAATCGCTGGCAAGGACTCCATGATGATGCTGGAACGCAAGGGCGGAACTTTCGGGCACACCAAAGTAATCCCACGCTCCATCGTCAAGAAAATGCTGGCGAGGAACGAATACACGGATTTCCTCGGCTGGATGGATGCCTCAAAACACGGAGACCGCTTTCCAGACTGCCGCGAGACCGCTTGGTCGCTTGAAAACCCAGAAGTCTTGGAAGCCGCCCGGCCATTCGTGGAGGAAGTAGACCGGGTATATCGAGACGAGCTACCGGACCATTGGCTGCGGCAGCGGGAGTTCATGAACGGTTGCCTGTCGGATTGGAAATTCAACGATTCGGTGTTTTCCACCATCACGGTGAATCGTCGCAAGAGAATGACGTATCACACCGACGCGGACGACTATCGCGGGGGAATGGGAAACCTCATTGTGCTTGAGGGAAACGACTCTGGCGCACTCGTAATGCCAAAGTTCCGCATCGCGTTCCGTCCAAGACCTACCGACGTACTCCTGATGAACGTGCACGAAATGCACGGACACCTTGAGATGGAGGGGGAACGACTGACCGCTGTGCTGTACGCGCGCGAGCACATTGATGAATGCGGTAGGGGTTATAAGGCGACCGATGACGACTTGCCTGGCGAACTCCTTGGCAAACGGGAAGAAGGCGGGTCATGAGCGCCCGAGCAACTCAGGGGATGTGACGTGACCGAAGGGAGTCTGCGGCGTAGCTTTTCTGTGGCTGCGAATCCACACGACCCGACACGGGAACGAGAACTCGGTAATTTGATTCGGGCGGCCAGCTGCCATGCAGCCGACGGTATGGCTCCGTTTTCAACGAGACGCAAAGGTCCCTCCTACCGCCCGACTCATATTGGAGCCTGGAAGTTCTCCGATCCCTTTCCGTTATCGCTTTCCGAACGGTCGGGTCGATATCGCCAGTTAGATTACGAACGCAATATCGGAAACAGGGGTAGGAGGAAAGATTTCATGAACAAGAAGCAAATGAAGATTGAGCTAGAGATTGCCATCGCCAAGGCCCTGATCACCGATTTGCACAAGACGCATGATCAGATTGCGGAAGATTTTGGAGTGGGCGCACCTTACATCCGCAAGATCGCGAAACGAAACAGCATCATGCGCAAGCGGGGCAAGGGTTCCCCGGCGTGGAAGCTCAGGAAGCAGGCGGTGTAATCATGAGCAAACCTTGGAAGAAGCTCCCCTGTGAGCATCGGGAGGCATTGTTGAAGATGCCCAACGCCGCGCTCAAGGTATGGTTGGCTCACTATCTCCGCAGCGGGAGAGAAGATTCTGTGGAAATGTCCAATTCTCAACTGGCGCGAGAGTGCGATTTGAACGAGCAAACCGTCAAGATCGCCAAGAAGTGGCTCAAGGAGAACGGGGGGTTGAACTTCTTGAAGGAGACCTATCGGGATGAGCGCAATCAGTTTGTCATCCCGACAGTGAAGGTTGAATTTCCAACCAGGGTTGAAAACCCACCCTCGGACCCAGGGTTGAAAACCCACCCAGGTACCAGGGTTGAATTTCCGCCCGACGGAAAACCCACCCATATCGTAGCTCCTATGTTTTCGGCTCCGCCTCAAACGCTGCTAGTAAATGCTCCTCCATCCACAAAAGACGTGGATGTCGTCGCCAAAGCAGTAGTAACAGCAGTAGTAACAGCAGTAGCGCAGGGCGCTGCGGCTTCTGCTGCCTGGCGTCTGCAAAACCTTAAAGAACTTGAGACGGAGATACTGGACTATTGGTATCAGGTAAGACTAAAGCGTTCCATTGACCAAATGGATGAAGCCCGTATCCAACAAGACCTTCCGTTTGTAAAGGAACTCATCTCAACCGTGAACGGCAACTCCCGCAACCTCCTTCGATTCGTATTCACCGATCCCGGTGAAGGCGAATGGGCTGGGTGGGATAAGAAGACTCCCAACCTCCCTGCTCTCATCAAACACGTTCGCAAAGGTGACATCCTTGTTCAGTTTGCTGGCTGGCTAGACACCGATGCTCAATTCGCCGCTCAATTGGAGAACGGCTCCGCCTTTCCCACTTCGCCATGGGAAGCAGCCTGCCGCGCTCCTGGCTGTACAAGAGCTTGGACGGTTGAGAAGTGGGGCATCAAGATGTGCGACATCTGCGCCGGACTCAAGGAGGCCCCACCCAAAATTGAGGGGCCGCCCTCCTGTCCTCATTGCGGTTCGGTTTACTGGCAGAGCTATGGCTTTGGTCCGAACGAGTGGATGCGCACTTGTTCTTGCGAAGATGATATGGAAGTCGTGGTGGACGAACTCTAACTCACTCCCGCGCCGGGGCCGTAGATTGAGGCCATGATCATCCATCTCGTCTCCAGTAAGGAAGTTCTGACCGTCAACAGCAGTGGGAACACTCACACCGTCACGGTGAGAGACCGTCAGACCGGAAAGGTCACAACCGAGGTCTTCTACGGCAAGCTGCCAGACTGGGTGGGGTGTCGTGGATAAAGAAAAACGAGCCACTCGCTGGGACCTCTACCGCACTATCCGAGAACTGCGGAAAGAGAACGAACGGCTGGAGAAGCAAGTGATGGAGTTGGTTGAGGAGTTGGCTAAACGAGACAAGATCATCGCGACTCTCGGAGGAGGGGAAAATGTGTAACTGGGTTCTTCTGCCGGACAAACAGAACCCGAATCAGCATCTCTGCGGCAGACTCGGTCACCCATACTGCGAGGAACACCAGGCGGAGATGGATTACATCCATAGGCTGGGCGATGACTGGAACGAGGTCGAGGCAACGGACAAATGCGAAGCCGACAACGCCCGAGAGAACAACTCGTTGCGGAAACTGTAGCTTATCTGATGCTTACCCATGGAGAAAAAATCCAAAGTTGCTTAACCTGATTCGCATGGCTTGCGGACTGACTCTGTACCGCCGTGCCAGTAAGTCCACAGTCCCTTGGTCAAACCGCTTGAGTCCCTCGATGTCTTTGAGCAAGAGATGCGTGGGCATTAGCAGTTCCGCCGCAAACCTGTTTGCTTCCATTTCCTCTGGATCGACCGCCTTCGATGAATCATCGTCACGCCAATTCACGCGAAAATCTCTATCGACATGCATCCGTATCCCTCTGTGGAGCGCGAAGTGACCCAACTCATGCGCAATCGTGAATCTTCTCCGATTCATGTGGTGCAGCGAATTCACACCGATATATACCTCGCCGTCGTTGCGAACCAATACCCCTGATAAGTCTCCGTCCAATGGAGCGTTCCGCACATCAAGGCCAAGCCCTGCGGCAATCTTTTCCACTGGCACAGGAGGCTTATGGATTCGGTTTTGCTTCAACAGACCCTCTACTCTCTCTCTGATCTTCCTTATTTCCAGCATTATTGCCTCTCCTTGTAGGACGTGGCTTTGGCTATTTTGGTCAACCAGTTGAAGTCTCTTGAGCCAAGTCGCTCTAGCTCCCTCCGGTCGCGAGCACTGAGCCTTTGGAACTGTTCACGTGGTATAGGAGAAGTGATTGACTTCTTCGGCAGGGACGGCAACAAATCAGCGACATCCAGCCGCAATATGTCAGCGATGAGATAGAGCGTATGCAGATTGACGGGCTGTCTACCGCGCTCAATGTTGGTGATGGAAGTTCTCGTGAGACCCACTGCTTTGGCGAGAGATTCTTGCGACAACTTGCCTTCTGAACGCTTCTTTGCGAGCAACTGACCAAATAGTCTACAAATCTCCTTTCGACTGACCATAGCACCTCCGGCGACATGGTGCAACGTGGCTGGCCCAATGTCAATGTCACAAACATACGGTCCAAGGCAAAGAGTTACGGAACAACCTCCGAAGTGGGTTGCCGGACTTCCTGTTTCGCACGGCGCAAGCAAGGAACATCTGCGCCCTTGCAACATTTCCGACCTCACCCCCTGGAGCTACCCAAGGCATACCAATTCACAAACATTTTGGATGTGCAGTTGTGCATTAGGTTGACATGCCTGCGGGAATCGACTACTCTTGATACTGCGAGTGCTTGCATCAAATCTAACGCTCGCGGGCACGGCGGACGGCAATCACGGCACTTCAATTCCGCGAGCCATGCGGAGTACAGAAATGGACGCTACAAACCAAAGTGAAGTAACTCCACAAAGCGCAGGCCATCCAGTACTGGCTCACGAATTTGTGGAGGTCTCTGTCGATTACCTCCCATCACCCAAACAGTTTCATCAAGACTACAAGGATGGGACTCTGATTGAAACGATTCGAACTGACGCCATGGCCTTCTTCGGTGTTAGGGATTTTCAGGACCGGAATACACACAAATTCTTCCTTGAATTTGAGGGCCGCGTACTTGAGAACACTTCGGAGACACTCGGACAACTCGTCGGACCTCATCGACGAAGCGCCCATTTCAATTTAATTGAACGAGTCATCCAGGGCGGAGATTCGAATGGTGGCAAGCTACGA
>JBGPHY010000235.1:0-8152 GCA_041484625.1 Terriglobia bacterium
CATGCGCCTGTTTCGACTCGCCCTCGACTTCCTGTTCTGGGCCCCCCAATGAGGCACGATTTTCTGCATGCCACTGATGGGCTGTGGCATCATTGGGATCGAGTTCAAACGCCCTCCGGTATTCCGCCTCTCCACCGACAATATCCAACTCGCGGAAGAACTTGTCACGACCTAGGACCACATGGGGTCTCGCCTGGTTTGGGTCCAGTTCCAGAGCCTTCAGAGCGGCCGCTTTTGCCCTGGGGAAGGCGTCATTGGGATCCCCGTTGTAACTCGGCAAGGTAACATACGCATCCGCCAGTCCCACGTAGGCCATCGCATACTGTGGGTCTTTTCCGATGGCCTGGTTGAAGTATGAGATGGCAGTTCGCAAATCGTTGCCGGTTCGTTTATTCCAGTAATAGCGGCCTTTCAGATAGAGTTCGTAGGCCTCCGGATTTAGCGTTCCCTGTTTGGTGACCTGCTGCTTTTCCGCACTGCTGAGCCTGGCCCGCAGCTTGTCTGCAATTTCCGACACAATCTGCTGTTGCAGGGCAATCAAGTCAGTGGCCTTGCGGTTGTAACGCTCACCCCAGATCTCCGTGTTGTCGCGCACGTCCGTCAGCTCTGCGCTCACCTCCATCGTGTCGCCATGTTGCCCACACGTCCGGTCAGCAATGCACTGACGCCCAATTCGCTTCCCACCTTTTGCAAATCAACATCCTTGCCCTTATAGCGGAACACAGAACTGCGCGACTTGACCTTGAGTTGCGGCAGGTGCGCCAGGCTGTTAATCAGGGACTCCGTGAGGCCGTCGCTCAGGTAATCCATGTCCGCATTGCCACCTGTGTTCACGAAGGGCAGCACGCCGATAGAATTAATCGTATGCCCGGCTCTTGGTACCAATAGGTACGCAACCACCCCCAGCGTGGCCGCCAAAGCGACGCCACCGGCGATTGCCGCCTTCCTCCGCCACCAAGGCGTTGCGCGCGTGACTGCTGCTCGATCGCTGGTTGCGTCCCTCCTTCCGCTTTCTGTGTCGCGCCGCAGGCGCTTCAGGTCGCCCCGGATCTCCGCCGCCGACTGGTAACGCACGTCGCGGTCTTTCTCCAGAGCCTTGAAAATGATCTCTTCCAGACGAGGTGACGATTCCGGATTCAGCCGGGACAGTGAGGTGGGTGCCCGGTTCAAAATAGCGTCATGAATGACCGCTGTGGTATTGCCGGAAAACGCTTGCCGACCCGTGGCCATTTCATAAAGCACCGCGCCAAAAGAGAAGAGATCTGTCCGGGTGTCCAGTTCTTCTCCCCTTGCCTGTTCGGGTGACATGTAGACCACCGTCCCCATGGCCACGCCCGGGTCGGTCAACGCCTCCTTTTCTGTCCGGGTCGCCAACAGCGAGACACCCGCCGCCTCGTGCGCAAGTCTCGACGCCGGTACCAGCTTGGCTAACCCGAAATCCAGGATCTTGGCCTGCCCCCGTTCGGTCACGAAAATGTTGGCCGGCTTGATGTCCCGGTGAATAATGGCCTTGCTGTGAGCCGCATCTAACCCCTCACTGATTTGGATCGCCAGGTCGATGAGTTGTTCCGTCTTCAGGGGCTTTCCTTGAATGCTGTGTTTCAGGGTCATTCCCTCCAACAACTCCATGGCAATGAAGGGCGGGCCCGCGTATTCATCAATCTCGTGAATGGTGCAGATGTTCGGATGATTAAGAGCCGAGGCGGCGCGCGCCTCGCGCTGGAAGCGCTCCAAAGACTGGTGGTCGCGGGCCATTTGTTCCGGCAGGAACTTAAGCGCTACATGGCGGCCCAACTTGGTGTCTTCGGCCTTGTACACCACCCCCATACCGCCACCGCCCAGTTTTTCGACAATTCGGTAATGAGAAATGGTTTTGCCGATCATACAATCCGCGCCGAAACAAGGATTGGGAGAGAGAATTGATTTTGAATGGATGTTACCTGCTAGGATGCGACAAGTCAATCGAGGATTGAACCGCTTACCCACCATCAGAAAAAACAGATGGAGGAAAGCGTCGGGGCGACGAACATCCGGTTGGGATGCTCTGTCGTCCTTTCTCGAATCCTGGAAGGGATATTTGGCCTTGACGAGCTTCTTTGAATTTCATATTTGGCAGGATGTGAAACTGAGGATCGAAAAGGTGACTCTCTTTAGAAACGGACTGGGATACATCCTCTCCGAGGCCACACTGCCAGAGAATGCCACGACCATCAGAGTCGGACAGCTTCCCGTGCCGTCGTTTGGCACCTTCTGGGTAGGATACTCGGAGCAAGTCAACCCGAAGCACGTATTGATTGTGGAGATCGAACTAAAATCTGGCGATGAGCAGAAGGTCTCCTACCAATACCAGGTCTATATTCGGAGGTAGGTGATTCAGCAGACTTCGGGCAGACAATTAGTTCTTTCCCTGGCGGAGTTCCTTGAGGGCAGGCGGGTCAGGGGGTGGGACTTTGTCCTTCTTCCCACATTCTCTGTAGCCGGAGTCGCCGAGGCAGTAGGTGGTGGAGGACCACGGACCGGGATTTTCCCTTGCAGAAAACGCTTCACCCCATACCCTGTTCCGCATTTCTTTCGCACCTCTGACATCTGACGTGGCCAAGCAACGACCCAAGCTCAACTGGCGAGTGCCGAGGCCGAGTGCGACGACAGTCAAGTCCGAGGTCAGATGTAGCGCATTGTTGGGCAGCAACGTTTTTTTGTCCGTGCTTCGGTACATGAGAAAGCGGGAAGCGCCGATCCTGGACTGACTCGATTTGACCCCTGTTAGAGAGTGTTCACGAGTTCGCGAATGACGCTAACTTTTCTAACTTTTGCTTGGGTATTTTCGCGGTGTGTGATTATGTTCAAGTGGTCAGCTCTTTCGACAACATGCCGGATGCTTGGCGACGAGAGGGCGGAGAGTTCCGCCTGTAAGTGATGCCACCCTTGCGACGAGCCGATGCCTGCGGTTAACACAACCAGAGGGATGTGCTGTATTGCCTTGGTCTGACGCACTTGGGCCGTGGTCGCTTCCCACTCTGCCAGTTCATCGCGCGTGACGGCGAGATGGCCGGGTATAGGATGAAATCGATTTAAATGCCGCGGGTCTTGAGTTCAGCCGAATCATGACCCAAAAAACAAAGGATAGAAAGATCTTATCCCTCCACCTATAATTCGTGATTATTCTGCGAGGTGATCACGCTATGTTTTGTCCACAAGTAAAATCTTGGAAAACTCAAATGTGCATTTTGGCCGCCGCCCTGATGTCGTCACTCCCTCTGTTGAATCCCGTGGTGGCGGAAGCTGCGCCGGATGGCAGGCCAATCTCCTATGCTCCTGAATTGAAACTCTGGGTGCTGGAGACCGAGCACACTTCTTACGTTTTAGGAGTCAACGAGTTAAATGGGCTCCAGCATCTCTACTGGGGCAAGAGAATCTCCCGTGTCGAGGACTTCGCTGCAGCGCATACCCGCGAAGGCTATGCTTTCGAGTCTCCGGAAGGCATGACCAACGAGGAATATCCGGGCTGGGGCGGCATGCGATATGATGAGCCATGCCTGAAAGTGACGTTAGCCGATGGTGTGCGGGATCTGGTGCTGAATTACGTTTCGCATCGGGTCGTCAACGACACACTCGAAATCCGAACTCGGGACATTAAGTACGACTTGTTCGTGACACTCACCTACCGGGTGTTTCCTCGCTTCGACATCATTCGCAAAGATGCGCTCATTGAGAACCAGACGAAGCAACCTCTGGTGGTCGAAAGCGCGCAGTCGGGGGTGTGGTACGTTCCGCCGGGGGTCGGTTACCGGCTGAGCTACCTCCCGGGGCGTTGGTCGGCAGAGAATCAGGTTACTCAAGAGATGATTCACCAGGGCAAGAAAGTCCTGGACAGCCGCCGAATGGTTACCAGCCACCAGATGAACCCGTGGTTCGCCGTTGACTACAAGGGAGAGGCCAACGAGGAGCATGGCAGGGTGTGGTTTGGGGCCCTCGGCTGGAGTGGCAACTGGAAGATTGTGGTGGAACAGACTCCCAACCAGCAAGTGCGGGTCGTGGGAGGCTACAACGATTTCGACTTCGCCTATGAGTTGAAACCTGGTGAGAGTCTCAAGACGCCTGAATTCTACGGCGGATACACTGAACAGGGATTTGGTGAGGCATCACGGCTGATCCACCACCACGAGTTGACAGAAATCTTACCGCATCAGCCGACGCCTCGTCTGCGACCAGTGGTTTTCAACTCCTGGTGCACAACGGAATTCACCGTGAGCGAAGAAAACCAGAAACAGTTTGCGGCCATCGCCTCCAAACTCGGTGTCGAGCATTTCATGATGGATGACGGTTGGTTCGGAGCCCGTAAAACCGATCGGGCCGGGCTTGGCGATTGGGACCCGGACCCCGACAAGTTTCCTCACGGACTGAAACCTCTGATCGACTACGTCCACTCCTTGGGCATGGAGTTCGGCTTGTGGTGGGAACCCGAGATGGTGAACCCCGACAGCAACTTGTATCGCCAACATCCTGATTGGGCCATTAACTTTCCTGGGCGACCGCGCAGTGAGGGCCGAAACCAGCTCATCCTGAACCTGGCGCGCGACGACGTGAAGGAATACCTCTTTAAAGTGTTCGACAAGCTTCTGACTGAGAACGACATCCAAATCGTGAAGTGGGACATGAACCGCCACATCTCGGAACCTGGTTGGCAGGAAGCGGCATTGACGCAGCAAAAGAAGATCTGGATCAAGTATGTAACGAACCTTTACGAACTGATTGACAGATTGCGGGCAAAGCATCCTGGGGTCGAGTTCGAGACTAGCGAAGGGGGAGGAGGACGTGTCGATCTCGAGTTCTTGAAGCGCATGGAGCAAGTGAACACGACCGACAACGGCGACGCATTCGACCAGTTGAGAATCTGGGAAGGCTACACCTTTGCCTACGCCCCCAAATTAATCAACGGCGGAGTTAGCGACAATCCTGGTTCGAATGATCGCAGCACCCCACTGAAATACCGTTTCCTGCAAGGAATCAAGATGGGAGGAGCGTTCGGCCTCTGCTGCGATCTCCGAAAATGGCCTCAGGCCGACCTCGACTTCGCGAAGAAAATGGTCGATTACTACAAGACTATCCGCCGGACTCTTCAGGAAGGCGATCTCTACCGTCTCGCCTCCCCCCGCGAAAGGAGTTTGACCGCTGCTGAGTACGTGGCATCAGACGGCCAGCAGGCGGTTCTCTTCGCCTTCTTGCACTCCCAGCAGTTTCTCTACTCCGCGCCAACCATTTATCTTCGAGGCCTCGATGAACGGGGGCTTTATCGCCTTAAGCCCATTGATGACAAGCTGCTCGAAAAGCAGCAGGTTCTGAGTGGATCCTATCTGATGAACCACGGATTAGACTTTAAGCTTATGGGGGATTTCGACAGCACATCAGTTCTGCTGGAAAGGATGAACTAATCCAAACGCATTAACCGGTGTTACAGATGAGCATAGGTAGCCACGCTGAGCTTCGCGAGGCGTGGGCGTTTCGTAACAAAACAGAATACGTTTGTATTAGTCCAAACGCAGAAATTGGAAATATCCCGCCGGGGGGGGTGAAGAGATGAAGCTCGCTGCTCTGATGTGGCCGGTAATGCTGTCGTACGGGCTATGTTTTGGCGCCGTGGATCCGCCGGTGGTACCGTTTCCCCGCCAGATGGAAATCCGCGGCGTAGAACTGAGGCTGGATGAATCAGTTCCCATTTTGCTTTCGGACCTTCCGTCAGCCGAGGACCTGTTTCTGGCCCGCTTTCTCGCGGCAGAGTTAAGCGACCGCTACGGGCTTGCACTACGCACGAGGGGGGTCGCCAGTCTGCCGGTCGGCGGACCCTTCATCCTGATGGGTTCAATGGCTAACCCCCTGGTGCAGCAATATTGCCGAAAACACGGCTGGGTTATTTCGGAGCATGAAGGGTATGTGTTGGATGTCGACCAGAATACGGTCGTGGTGGCGGGCGCGGATGAGGCCGGCGCATTTTACGGTCTGCAATCGCTGAGGCAATTGATCACGAAGACGCAAGACGGGGCGCGCATCCAAGGCACGCTGATCCGGGATTGGCCTTACAAGCCGTTTCGCGGAATTAAACTTTATCTGCCAGGTCGAGACAATGTCGCGTACTTCAAGCGCTTCGTCCGGGATGTGATGGCGCTCTACAAATACAACACAATGATTCTGGAAGTGAACGCCGCCATGCGCTTGGATCGCCATCCTGAGTTAAATGCTGGCTGGATCGAGCTCGGAAAGGACTTGAACTACACGCGCCGCGACCGTTCCTGGGGGCCGGGACGACAGTTCCAGGACTCGGCAAACGCCGACACGGGCGACAGCGGTGTGCTTGAAAAGGAAGAGCTGGCCTCATTGCTCCGGTTCGTCAGGCAACACCACATTGAGGTGATTCCGGAGATCCCCTCCCTGACCCATAGCTATTATCTGTTGACGCGGCATCGGGAACTGGCCGAAATCCAGGACGCGGAGTGGCCCGATACCTACTGTCCCTCGGAACCGCGGGTCTATGACCTGTTGTTTGATGTTCTGGATGAGTACATCGAGGTGATGCAACCCGCGATGGTGCACATCGGTCATGACGAGTGGCGCATGCCTCTGGGCGTCTGCCCACGCTGCAAGGGCAAGGATCCCACCGAACTCTTCGCCGCGGATCTGAACCGCATCTATGCGCACCTGCGTGAAAAAGGGATCCAGACCGCCATGTGGGGCGACCACCTGATCGAACCGCTCCGTGGGAAGAAGGTCAAGCACGTGTCCAACCCTGAGGGGACACCCTACGACATGCCCGGCGCCCTGTCTCCCGAACAGGTGAAAAATCTCATTCCGAAGGACATCCTGATCTTCAACTGGTTTTGGGATTCGCGGAAGGAGGAAGACCTGGAACAGGGGCTCGGAGAGATGAACGAGATCGCCCTGTCGGAATGGGGCTTTCGCCAAGTGTTCGGCAATTTCGAACCACACATCGCGGACTATGACCGCCGCTCCGAACGCCGCGGGATCATCGGCGGCGCACCGTCTTCCTGGGCAGCCACCAACGAGCTGAACTTCGGCAAAGACCTCATGTTCGATTTTCTGGGATGCGCCAATCTGCTCTGGTCTGAGGAGCGGCCGGATTTGGAAAGGCTCGCAGTCATCATACAGGAGCGCCTGCCCGGCATTCGAAGCAGCTTAAGCGCCACGCCTCTGCCCAGCCGGGATGGCCGCACGGAGGCGGTACAGATCGATGCCGCCATCAGTAAGCCTTTCCGCATCGATGAGGACGTCAGCAGCCTCATTTTTGTGCACGCGTGCCGTAAGGGAGCACGCAACGAACACGCTTACAATGCGACTTGGAACTACGCCGATTCGGCCGATCTGCTTGGGTGGTACGAAGCGGTATACGAGGACGGATTTGTCGAGACCATCCCCATCAGATACGGTGTCAATATCCTCGAGGAGGACTGGCTGAGAGCCTCTGCACCCAAAAGCCTGGCGTACGAGGCGGAAATGTTGCGGTGCGCCGACGGCAAGACTTGTTTCGCGTTTGAATGGATCAACCCGCGGTTCGGCAAAGTGATCCATGAAGTTCAATTGAGGTCCATCTCCAGCAGTAATCCGGTGATTCTGGAGGGACTTCGAGTGGTCCGGAGGCGCATCCCTCTCGAGCCTCCGCCCTTGCGAATGGCTCAATAGATGGTGGCCCTCTCAGCGGTTTCCGGCAGATAGTTCAAATGAGCGGCCTTTGGGGGAAGGAATACGATGGGGAGGGTTTACCCTTATGATTCCAGAGGAGAGTGGAGATCTTCCCGAACCAGTGGCCACGGCCATTTCGCAAGGGCAAAAAATAGAAGCAATTAAACTCTTATTGGGAGTAGCCTCGAGGTCTCATTGATCTCCCTCAAAATCAAAAGTCAAACCAAACGACTTAAGGGTGTGTCTGGAAACAGTGGTTGCCAAGAAGTCGAACCCAACAAACCTTGCAGGATGTAGCATTGTTACAAGTTCCGTTTCTAAATTATTGGTTTTACAGAAGGATCGAATTTTGACGAAGGACAGTATTCCGGCTCAAGGCTGTACCAAACTCTCGCGCAGGACGTTAACTGACTGTCCTATTTCTGATCGAAGGTAAGCATTAGGGTCGTGACACAAGGCC
>JBGPHY010000236.1:0-8143 GCA_041484625.1 Terriglobia bacterium
CACCGGCTTGATGCTCTCCAGATCGACGCTTTCGAATACATCGGGTATCCTCTCGCTCCGTATCGACAAATCCTTCAACTGCTGGGTCGGCAGTATTTGCACTGCCGCAATGCCCACACTGACCCCAACCAAGAGGGTGAACTTCAAGAAGTACCCTGCTACGAGTCGAGGTGATTTGAACGTACAATACCCTGTAGCTGCTTCCCAAAGGAAATAGAACGCAATGGCCACCAGCGTGTACACCGAAGTCTGGGGGTGTCCTGCAAGAATCTGGACTCCCAAGAAGGCACCAGCCTTGATTACGTCCATAGGGTTGTTCAGGAGGAACGAGTTTCTGACGTAATAGAAGACGAGTGGGATCCAGGCAACAGCCATGACGACGCTCTGGAAAGGTGCCTGAGAAGCATAGAATCCGCTGAACATGAAGGCGATGGCCCCAACCAAGGAGGCAAACGGACTGAACTTGAAGCTGTTCAGGAAAACATACATGAACAGTCCTGCAAGAAAGTAATGGAATGCCAGCTGAGCCTCGAACAATTTGTAGCTGAGGGGAGCTCCGGCTGAAAACAGGCAAAGAAGGAGATTGGGCGGATAGAATGTACCTATCTGCGGATCGGCAACTGACGGGAACCCCGAAAAAATATGGGGATTCCACAGTGGGAGGGTGAACCCTTTGAGACACTCAACAGCGTAGAAGGTCATTGGATAGAAGTAATCGATGGCATCCCAGGGAACCCCAGACTTCTTGTCTACCAGTACTCCTAAGAAAAACAAAGTGGTCAAAATCAGTAAGAAAAGAGCTACCAGGTACACGCAAGATCTTCGTTTCATGTTTTTGCCTCCCGGAGCTTCCCTTGACAATCGCACAGAACCGACCTTGGATGTCATTTCGCGAAGCCTCGGAGGCCTCGAGATTCACCTAGTGCGTAGAATTGTCAAACGAGGGCTTTCTGGCCACGGCGAGAAGTGACACTCCGAAGGGGAGATTGATCCAATCAAGAAATAGCCTTTCAATTCGAAGTAATGCTACAAAAATGCTGTTCATCCATTTTGATGGGATTCTATAAGAGACCGCAGGGTAGAGCGAGGTGCGCGTCAAACCTTGCCAGAGCCTGAAGAGCAGGATCGGAAAGAACAGGCTAGTGATGTAATAGCTCACTCTTTCCAAGGCAAAACCCGAAGCGACCAGCTTGGCCCTCAATTCTCTAGCGACATAACGCCGGAAGTGATGCAAGGCTTCATCATGTTCGGACCAAAGGAACCCATAGGCAGGAACGAGAACGATAAATGCTCCTCCTGGCTTCAACACCCGAAAAACCTCGCTCATCGCTTTCACATCTTCCCGCACATGCTCCAAGACATCGAGCGCGCTCACAATGTCAACGGAATCCGAAGCCAACGCAATTTCCTCAGCCTTACCACAGAAAATATTGCTGATTCCTCGTTCGCGGCAGAAGTCCAGCGCCAATATGGAGTAATCACTCCCAATTACCCTGCAATACTGCCCGAAGGAAAGCAGATTCTGTCCGGTGCCGCATCCCAGGTCAAAGAGGAGCGTAGATGCCCCAATGGAACCATGACGGTGGAGAAGCCAGCTTACCAAATGACGCCGTCCCACGAACCACCAATAATTCTTCTCCAACTGGTACATTTTGACGTGTTCATTTGTGATCATTCTCACGCCACAGTCTTGAAGGATCTCGGAATTTGAGATCAAGCCCGGACTGACACGAACGGTTCTGCCGAACTAAACTCTCATGGAACGTCCTCTGGAATTTCATTCCAGATTCAGAAAAGGGTATAAATAAACGGAGCTGCTGCACTGCCCCCCAGAACAATCAGAAGACCAACCAGCAGCAGGGTGAGGATGATCGGGGTCAGCCACCACTTCTTGTTGTGCTTGAGGAAATGCCAGAACTCGCTGAAGAATCCGCAAGGAGCCTGTTCGGCCAATTCCGAAAAGCTCTCGGCCCTGTCCGCGGGAGGTTCTGATTTCGTCGTGTTGGCCATCAGTGGTTCCCCACTTAGAATTGCCGGAAATACCGCTCCATTTTAGGGGATTGGGGTCGGGGAGTCCAGTAGGACGTCGCTCGGCGATCGAATTTCAAAGACAGCGGCTGTCGGCCTAGTCCGCGCAGTATCAGACCGATGGGAGTCAGGATGAGGAAGTAAATAATCGCCAGCACCAGAAACGAAACGGTCCAACCGATGGGATAAGCGGCATACATCCACCCCAAATAGAGCTTCCGAGAGAATTCCGGCTTGATCAGCCCAAGAGCAGCACTGAGGAGAGCAGTTATCGCCAGTCCCAAAACAGCCTCCCCGGAACCCCAACGATGCCACGCCACGACTCCCAGCCCAATCAGGAATGCCGGAAGCCATAATCCGGCGAATTGCCGCAATTCCCGCCGGGATGGATTCTTTTTGATTTCGACCAGGGCCATGTGATTCTATTCTCCTGTTGCAAATTTCTGTTCCGTGTCCGCTGCCCCTTTCAACAGCAATTCTCGACTGCCGACTTGCGAGTGAAGAGCTTACCCTCGTGGGAACTCAATCGGCAGTCCTAAATCGAAGATCGGAAATTCCCTAATCCAGTTCGAATTGAGCCAGATAATGCTGACTGTCTATTGCACGTTCGGAGCTCTGTTCGTCTTTGAGGAGGAGGAAGTCCTCGATCACCAGGGCATCCATGTGGGTGGCCATGAAACAGCGGTACGCTTCTTCCGGGGTGCAGACCATAGGTTCGCCACGTACATTGAAGCTGGTATTGATCACTACCGGGCAACCGGTTCTTTCGCGGAAGCGCCGGATGAGCCGGTAGTAACGCCCATGCCGTATCGCATCTACCGTTTGGATGCGGGCGGAATAATCCACATGGGTGATAGCGGGAACTTCCGAGCGCTGAACCTTGAGCAGGTCGATACCTTTCAAATGCGTTGCGTTGTCGTCGAGGGGGAGCCTCCTGGAGGTAGAAACGGGTGCTACCAATAACATGTAGGGGCTGGCTTCGCCTGATTCCATCTCGAAGTAACCCGGTGCATCCTCCTCAAGAACGGAGGGAGCAAAAGGTCGGAACGATTCCCGGAACTTGATCTTCAGGTTCATTACTGACTGCATTTGAGGGCTGCGTGCATCGCCCAGGATACTGCGGGAGCCCAAAGCCCGGGGCCCAAACTCCATGCGGTCCTGGAACCAGCCGACCACTTTCTCCTGCACCATCAGATCGCTGACCCGTTCGAGGAGTTCCTGCTCGCATTCAAAGTGGTGGTAGGTGGCATCAATGCCGTCCAGAAATTCCTGTATTTGCTCCTGGGAGAAACTGGGACCCAGCAGCGAACCGTGCTGGCTGTCAGAGGCTCTGGCCGCCCGCGGTTTCTCAAGGAGTTGGTGCCAGATGAACAAAGCCACCCCGATGGCGCCACCGGCATCCCCAGCAGCAGGCTGAATCCAGATTTTCTCGAATGGCCCCTCGCGCAGGATACGCCCATTGCCGACGCAGTTCAGAGCCACACCGCCGGCCAGACAAAGGTCCCTCATTCCGGTCATCTTGTGAACATGACGGGAGGATCGCAACATGATCTCCTCGGTCACGCTCTGTATGGAAGCAGCCAGGTCCATGTCCCGCTGGGTCAAAGGGTCCTCCGGTTTTCTGGCCGGTCCTCCAAAGAGACTCTCGAATTTCCGGAAGGTCATGGTCAGTCCCTGGCAGTAATTGAAATACGACATGTCCATCCGGAAAGAGCCGTCGTCCTTGAGATCGAGCAATCTCTCCAAGATGAGGTCCACATATTTGGGCTCGCCATAAGGCGCCAGGCCCATCAATTTGTACTCTCCGGAGTTTACTTTGAAGCCTGTATAGTAAGTGAAGGCCGAATACAGCAACCCCACCGAGTGAGGAAAGCGGAGTTCGTGGCTGAGCGAGATACGATTCCCACACCCGGTCCCGAAACTGGCGGTGGCGTATTCTCCGACCCCGTCCAGAGTCAGGATGGCGGCTTCCTCAAAGGGGGAAGGAAAGAAGGCGCTGGCGGCGTGAGATTCATGGTGTTCGGTGAAGACGATCCTCTTTCCATAGGCCCGCCTCAGGCCTCGATGAATTTCGCGCGGTAGAAACAACTTTTGCCTTAGCCAAACAGGCATGGCCTGCAAGAAGGAATAAAAACCTAGAGGAGCAAAGGCCAGGTAGGTCTCCAGCAGACGCTCAAACTTCAGAAAGGGCTTGTCGTAAAAGCCGACGTAATCGAGATGCTCCGGGGAGAGCTGGGCATGTTCAAGACAATATTCGATGGCGTGGATAGGGAACCCCGCGTCGTGCTTCTTACGGGTGAAGCGCTCCTCCTGAGCTGCCGCCGCGATTTCGCCATCAATGATGAGCGCAGCGGCAGAATCATGATAGAAGGCTGAGATTCCAAGAATGGCAGTCATTCAAGCCACAAGTTCCCCAAAACTGAATTTCTGAAAATATACCTTGGTTCCCTCTTCCCTTCAAAACGAAATCTCCTCGGGAATTCCGGTGTCTTTTCCAGGCAGGCATGATACAAGAAATCCGGTCTGGGACTGTCTTCTCAACCAAGGACGAATTGTCTGCTTTGATTCTGATCATGAAATCACGCATCAAGCAGTGGTTATTGCGGGGAACGCTGGTGTTTCTATCTATAGGGTTCGCAGGCGTCTGTTGCGAATTGACCTTAAGAATCTATCAATATGTACGATACCGAGTGCCGATGTGGGGAGAGGGTTTGAGCCAAGCTTCTGTGGATAGCACTCTGCCGGGCGCTCGTCTTCCGAACATGTTGGATCCGCGTCTCGGCTGGCGGAGTACCCCCAACTTTCGTTATCAAGGGACAGGGCTGGAATCCGACGGTTCGACTTATTTTCTGACAGTGACTAAGAATTCCCTGGGGTTCAGGGCGTTTGGTGATTTGTCTTCCTCGAAGCCCAAGATATTGGTGATAGGCGACTCCTACACAGAAGCCCTGGAAGTATCCGATGATCAAACTTACTATACTTTAATCGGCAGAATATTGGGCTGTGAGGTCTTTGCTATTGGATCAGGGGGTTATGGCTCACTCCAGGAATACATGCTTCTGGATCAATTCAAGGATCTCACTATTCCCAACCTGATTCTGTGGCAGTTCTGCTTTAACGATTTCATGAACAATTGCTATCGGTTGGATCGCTGATGGATAGCCGGGAGTCTCAGCTTGGAACGACCCTATTGGCACGACGGTGCAATTGAATATCAGATCCCCAAGTCGTTCCCGTTGCTGCGCAAGACCGCCAACAAGTGGTCCCGCTTGCTGTACCTCCTCACTACCCGAATTGATAAACTTCTCGCTCCGCCACCGGGTAGGGATGCTCTCGTTCAAGAAATCATCACCGAGGGTCAAAACCATTCTGATTTTGCTGAAGCTGTCAGGACCACCGACCAAATTATGAGCAGAGTAACAGACTGTGCGGGACCCATTCCAATTGTCCTATTCGAGTCAGGCACAACGGCTTCGCCATTCCTGCCAGCCATCAAAGGCATTGCGGCTCGTCATGGCATGCATTTCGTGGAAGCCCTTCCAAGGGCTGTCGACATCGAAGAAGGAAAGGGGCGAAGATTGTATTCCAGTGATGGGGTTCATTGGAACTCAGCGGGACACCGTTTGGTTGCCGGAGTCCTCGCCCGGTTTATTAGAGAGAACAACTTGGTCCAGCCTCTCCCCCAGTGAGGCGCCGAGCTAAGACCTAAAAGAGCACGGCACACCAGGGCCAGCAAGTTGCCAGCCCTGAGTGTCCCCTTAGAGTGGGCCTTTCCTGTTTTACAGACATGAGTTCGCCCGGACGGTCTGCTGGGGGTTCTTTGCGCCTTTGCGGTCTCTTGTTTGGTTGCGCCTTACAACTGCACTACCCGGGCAAAGAGAATGCTGGGACAGCCCAGGATTTGCTGGAGCAGGGCGTCGCTGATGGCACTATCAACGTTGACGACACCGACGGCATGGTGATCGCCTTCCGATCGTCCCAGGGCGAAGTTGGCGATGTTGATGCTATTGTTGCCCAACAGTGTGCCGATCTGGCCAATCACGCCGGGAGTGTCGTTGTTACGGATAAACAGAATAGTCCCATGCAGCGGTGCCTCAATGGTGATGCCATCCACTGAAACCAGGCGAGAGTTTTCCTGGGAGAGGAGAGTCCCTTCGACCCACTCTTCCCGAACACTGGTCCTGAGTTTCACGGAGATCAGGTTGGAATAGCTTCGCACCCGGTTGCTTCGCGACTCTACCAGGAGAATTCCGCGCTCCTCCATGACCTTCCTGGCATTGATGACGTTGACTTCCTCGCTGAGGATCGGTTTCAGAATTCCCAGCAGGATCGAGTTGGCCACCATGTTGGTATTCAGGTCCACGGCTTCCCCGTAATAACGAATACCGACTTCTTCCATTCGCCCCTCGCTGATCTGGGAGATGAACGTCCCCAGGCTTTCGCCCAGTCGCAGATAGGGGCCCACTTTCTGGTACTCCTCGAAGGTGACCGAGGGAAAATTCACGGCATTGCGGATGATCCCATCTTTCAGGAAAGCCCGCACCTGTTCGGCAATTTCCACACCCACTACCTCCTGGGCCTCGAAAGTAGAAGCCGCAATATGGGGAGTGACGATGACGTTGGGCAGTTTGGTCAGCGGGTTGTCTGCCGCTGGGGGCTCCTGGCTGAACACGTCCAGGGCCGCAGCAGCTACCTTGCCGCTGTTCAAGGATGCCGCCAGATCTACCTCGTTGATCAGTTCGCCGCGGGCGGTATTGACGATCCTGACGCCGTTTTTCATCTTGCCGATGGACTGTGCGTTGATCATGTGGCGAGTGGCATCTACTGAGGGAACATGCAGGGTGATGAGGTCTGAGTTGGAAAAGAGTTCGTCCAGCGAGACTAGCTTGACATTCAGGTCCTTGGCCACACGGTCAGCAACAAAGGGATCATAGACCAGGATGTTCATCTGGAAACCTTTGGCCCGCTTGACCACTTCCATCCCGATCTTCCCCAGCCCGACAACACCCAGAGTTTTGTCCTTCAGTTCAATTCCGGTGAATTTCTTCTTTTCCCACTTTCCTTCCTTGGTTGAAGCACTGGCCTGAGGCACGAATCGAGCCAGCGCCAGCATCAGGCCCAGGGCATGCTCGGCTACGCTGATGCTGTTGCCACCCGGGGTATTCATCACCACCACCCCCTTCTTGGTGGCGGCTTCGAGGTTCACGTTGTCCACTCCAGTCCCGGCGCGTCCCACGACTTTCAATTTCTGGGCGGCCTGCAGCACCTGGGAGGTAACCTTGGTGTTGCTGCGTATAAGCAGCGCATCGTACTTTCCGATCTCTTCAATCAGTTGAGCCGGAGTCAAGTCAGTCTTGACGTCGACCTGCCAGCCCCTTTCCTGCTGGAGGAGGCTGATTCCCTGCTGGGAGAGTTTGTCACTGACTAGGATTTTCATAGGGCATGATCTCAAGTATGAAATATGAAAGATGGAAATACCAGAGAGGCACGGGTGTCACAGAAAAGGATATTCGTTCTTTGTGTCTTCCGCGCCTCTGTGGGTCGAGCACGTTGACGACTACTGTTGCAGGTAGACCTGTTGAGCAGCCTTGACACCGGAACCGAGTTCCACGGGCAGGCCGAGTTTCTTCAGGATGATCTCCAGGCATGCGACTACGGCTACGGTGTCGGCAAAGTCGTAATAACCGAGGTGGGCAACCCGAAAGATTTTTCCTTTCATTTCTCCTTGCCCATTGGCCACGATCGCACCAAAACTTTCCTTGAATTCCTTGATGATCGTGCCGGAATCCATGCCTTCCGGGGCACATATGGCGGTCAGGGCATCACTGGGAGATTCCTCGGCAAAGAGCCTCATCCCCAGAGCCTGCGCCGCGGCACGGGTGGCTTGAGCCAGCAGTCCCGCGTTTCGGATCAGATTGTCCCTTCCCACCTGGTGGATGAACTTCAGGGCTTCTCTCAGGGCCACAATGAGCGTGATGGCGGGAGTGTAGGCCGTTTCTCCCTTGGCCAGGTTCTTTCGCTCCTTCTGGAAGTCAAAGTAGTACTTTGGCGACTTGGAGTTTTCCATCAATTTCCAGGCCTTTTGGCTGACACTCGCAAAGGCCAACCCCGGGGG
>JBGPHY010000237.1:0-8126 GCA_041484625.1 Terriglobia bacterium
ACCGGGATTTTTTCCCGGATCGGTTAGTCACGGAAGCCCGTCAGGACGTTCAGGATCTTTTCAAGGAACTCGGGATTGAGGCTGTCCTCTTGGCGGAGACCGAAACAAAACTGGGGGCGGTGGAGACCTGGCAGCATGCTCAACGGTGTGCCGAGTTGTTCCGCTCGAACCGGGACCGTATTGACGGGGTACTGGTGACCTTACCCAATTTTGGCGACGAAAAAGGAGTTGCCGACACCCTGAAACTCTCTGGCCTCAAGGTTCCAATCCTGGTGCAGGCTTACCCCGATGACTTGAACCAATTCACGGTCGAACGGCGACGAGATGCCTTCTGTGGGAAGATATCCGTATGCAATAATCTGCGGCAGTACGGCTTTCCTTACACCCTTACTGAACTCCACACCGCGCATCCCTCCAGCCCGGCGTTCAAGGAGGACTTGAGCCGCTTTGTCAGGGTTTGCCGGGTAGTCAAGGGAATGCGCAATGCCCGGTTGGGGGCAGTCGGGGCTCGGCCCAATGCTTTTAACACCACCCGCTTCAGCGAAAAGCTCCTGGAAGCCTCCGGCATCTCGGTCAGTAGTATCGACCTCTCTGAAGTGTTTGGAACGGCTCAGCGAATTCCGGAAAGCGAGCCTCGAGTGCAGCAGAGGCTTGAGGAGATTCAAACCTACGCCAATACCGGCCGGGTTCCTGCTCCCGCCCTGCTCCTGATGGCCAAGCTGGCAGTGGTTCTTTCAGACTGGATGGAGCAGTATAACCTGGACGCTACAGCCATTCAGTGCTGGACTTCCATCCAGAAGAACTATGGGGTGAATGCTTGCACCATCATGAGCATGATGAGTCAGAATCTGATGCCCAGTGCCTGCGAGGTGGACATCACTGGAGTCGCTGCCATGTACGCACTGCAATTGGCCTCAGGTACTCCGAGTGCTCTGGTGGATTGGAACAATAACTACGGGGACGATCCCGACAAGTGCGTTTTCTTTCATTGCGGGAATTGGGCAAAGGCGTTCCTTCCGGACATCACCATCAGCACGGCGGAGATCCTGGGTACCATACTGGGCGAGTCGAACACTTACGGGGCGGTAGCGGGCCGAACTCCCGCAGGTCCTGTAACGTTTGCAAGAATTAGTACGGACGACGTAGCCGGACGCATAAGAAGCTACGTGGGAGAAGGTCAGTTTACTGAAGATCCCCTGTCCACCTTTGGGAGCCGCGCGGTGGTGAAAGTCCCAGGCCTGCAAAAGCTCATGAAGCACATTTGTAAGAACGGCTTCGAACACCATGCCGCCATGAACGCTTCCCAAACAGCCGGTATCCTGTTCGAGGCGTTTGAGAACTACCTGGGCTGGGACGTTCATTATCACCAGGGCTGAGTTGGACGCATGGGTTTCAGACCGGCCCGCACTGTCAAGTTCAGCAAGAGAAACGCCGATCCGGGTAACAGCAAAGAATCTGAAGAGGAGAAGGCTGCTTTGAGAATAGCAATTCCACCCTGCCTGCTCATCTCTCAGCGCCACAGTTGGCTGCTTTGGGTCCTGCTTGCCTGCCTTCTGCACATCACCTGCGGCAAATCCAATGTCGAGAAGGCTGGGTCTTCCATGACCATCGGCGTGGCTTTCGAAACACTGCAAACCGAATACTGGGTTTTCAGCTATGAAGCCATCAAAAGCGAACTGGCAAAACGGGAGGCATCCATGCTCGAAGCCATTGCCGACGGCGATGCCAACAGGCAGTTCGAGCAGGTTCAAAACTTCATCGCCCGGCGGGTGGACGGGATCATCGTTGTCCCCAAGGATGCTCAGACCATCGTGTCGATGATTAAGGCTGCCAATCAGGCCGGCATCCCCATCGTCTTGTACAACCGTCCCCCTGCCAAGAGTGCAGCCCGGTCAGTGACAGTAGTTGCCGACAACTATTCCATTGCTAAAGCGACGGTCGACTTTATGGTGGCTGAAGCCAGGAAAGCCGGGAAGAAATACAAAGCTCTCATCCTGATCGGGGACCTGGGGGATGTGAATTCCCTGGGACGCCGCGACGGTTTTGAAGATGCGGTGAAAGCCGCTCCCGAAGTAATCGAAGTGGTATCGCGGGTTCCCACCGAGTGGAACCAGGAGAAGGCCCTGGCCGGAGTGACCAATGCAATTCAGGCTCATCCCGATATCAATTTCATCTTTGCCTCTTCCGACTTGTTGCTGCCCTCGGTGGTTTCTGCGCTCAAGACAGCCGGCAAGTACAAGAAGATCGGGCAAGAAGGGCATGTTATCCTGGGGGGGTTCGACGGGGATGCCACGGCTTACCGGATGCTGGTGGATGGGTACCTGGATGCGGACGGAGTGCAGGATGCTTACTTTGAAAGCGCTTCTGCAGTGCAGGCCATCCTGGATTTAAGGTCTGGAAAGCCAGTGCCTGAGACCATCCTGGATGCCGGGTTCGTTATTCACCAGGGGAACCTGAAAGAGGCCGCGTCTCGAATGTGGGGCGCAAAGGCCAGGAGATAGGCAAAGTCGGGGGCGTTTCAAATTACGACAGGCCTTACAGTGAGGCCCCACAAAACTGACCCATTATGACGCAAGCACCTTTTCTTTTGAGAGGTCCAATCTGCTGAGAAAAGATGCTCCTGCCGGATCACTCGATCTGCTTCACCAGTCGGCGCGTCCAACCTGGATGCGTCTGTTGCTGTCAGAGTCGCTGGTTCTTTTCCTGAGCCTGGCTTATTTCCTCCTGCTGGCGCCGTTTACTCCCGGATTGGCTTCCTACGGCAATCTCAAGAATGTCTTCTCCAATATGCTCCCCCTCCTGGTTGTGGGGATCGGGCAGACTTATGTCTTGATCGGCGGGGGCATCGATCTATCCGTCACTTCCATCATCGCGCTGTCCAGCGTCGTGGGTGGAATCCTGATGAATAGTCAGAACGGCGTTCTGGCTGGAACATCTTGGGCTGTCCCGGTGGGGGTGCTGGTCATGCTGTTAGTTGGCATAATCCTGGGCCTGCTGAACGGCATGGCCATTACCCGGTTGACCATGCCCCCGTTTATCGTCACCTTGACAGCGATGATGTTTTTCGGAGGTTTTGCCATCTGGTTGACCCAGTCTCAAAACATCCGTAACCTTCCGGCAGGATTCACGGCTCTTGGCAAAGGATACTGGCTTGGGATTCCACTCTCCCTGCTGGTGACAGTCTTGCTAGCCGCTCTGGCTCATCTTTTGCTAAGCCGCAGTTTGTTGGGGCGTTGGTTGTACGCCACGGGGCTCAATGCGCGAGCTGCAGAAGTTTCAGGCGTCCCGATCAAAACGGTTATTTTGTGGTCCTACATGGTCAGCGGTTTTTGTGCCTCAGCGGCATCCATTCTTTATACCGGCCGGCTGGAGACGGCCTCGCCCGTGCTGGGGCAGCGGATCTTCCTCGATGTCATCGGTGCGGCCGTGATCGGGGGAACCAGCCTTTTCGGAGGAAAGGGAAGAATTTCCTGGACTGTGTTTGGAGTTTTGTTCATTTCCCTTTTGGACAACAGCCTGAATCTGCTCGGACTTTCCAACTTCATGATTCTGATGGTCAAAGGAACAGTCATCCTTATAGCGGCCGTGCTTGATGCCCTTCGAGTCCGACAGGCGTAGGGTGGTAGGTTTGCCGGAATGAGGAACGGATAAATAGTGCTGACCCTTTGGGGGGGAACTTCAATTGATCCTATTCGAGTGTGAATCCATCTCGAAGAGCTTTATTGGTTCAACGGTCCTGCAGGACATAGGGTTTTCCCTTGAGGCTGGCCAGGTCTTGGGAATCGTAGGGGAAAACGGTGCCGGCAAGTCAACACTGATGAACATTCTCGGTGGAGTGCTGGAGGCCGACACCGGTCAAATGAGACTCCTCGGGGAAAGCTATGCGCCCAAAAACCCCGCAGAAGCATCGGCCCGGGGAATTGCATTTATCCATCAAGAGCTTAACCTATTTACAAACCTCAGCGTCTCGGAGAACCTGTTCATCACCTCGTTTCCTCGACGAAGAATCGCGGGGATTGGGTTGATCCATCGGACTCGACTTCGGGAAGCTGCATCCCGCTTGCTTGATTTGGTGGAACTTCCGCTCGATCCCGAGATCCTGGTGGAACGGCTCTCTCTGGGAGAACGACAGTTGGTGGAAATAGCCAAGGCGCTGAGTGTCGATGCCCGTCTCATCATTTTTGACGAGCCCACCACTTCCTTGACTTCACGGGAAAGCACGCGCCTGTTCGCCATCATCGAGCGACTCTGTGCCGAGAGACGTTCTGTCGTCTACATCTCCCATGTGTTGGACGATGTTCTCCGTTTGGCAGATCATGTCTTGGTCCTTCGTGACGGAGAAATCGTCGGCCGCGGACCCAAGTCTCAGTTCGAACTCGGCCAACTCGTCACACTCATGGTGGGGCGCCAGATCGAACAGTTATATCCTCCTCGCTGTTCGGTTCCTTCTCCTGAAGTGGCACTCGAATTAAAGGAAGTCAGCCAGCCCGGGATCATCGAGAACATCAGCTTCCATCTGCATAAGGGCGAGATTTTGGGAATTGCCGGACTGATGGGATCAGGACGGTCGGAACTGGCTCGAATTGTGTTTGGCTTGGAGACTCATGCACGAGGAACAATCCTCCTGAATGGAAAACCCTTGCCTCCCCGCTCCCCTAAAGAGTGTGTCCGGCGGGGCATCGCCTTCCTCACGGAAAACCGCCGCGAGGAAGGTCTCCTGATGGATTGGGACATAGCTCGTAACCTGGCATTGGTTCAGGCTCCATTTTACGCCCGCGGCCCCGCGCGACTAATTCGGGATGCTGCCCTGCTGGAACGAGTGGCAGGTACAGCGGGAAAAGTGAGGCTGGATCCTTCGATCCTGCAAGGCATGGCAGTTAAGGCATTGAGCGGAGGGAACCAGCAAAAGGTTGTCCTGGGAAAGTGGCTGGTAGGAAATCCCGCGGTGTACCTTTTGGATGAGCCGACCCGGGGGATTGACGTGGGAACCCGCTATGAAGTCTACAGGATTATCAATCAGTTGGCCTTCACCGGGACGGCGCTCCTGGTCATCTCGTCTGAGATCGAAGAGCTGATGGGCCTCTGTGACCGGATTCTGGTTATGTGCCGGGGTGAAATTGCGGCTAGCTTCGAGAGGGAGCAGTTCGACCGCGAGGCCATCCTCAGGTCTGCACTTTGGAATTCACATGAATTTTCTTCCGGATAAGATCCTGCTGCGCTTTTTGGCGAACACCTCCTGGCTCCTGGGAGTCGCGGTCTTCCTGTTCTTTGGAGTACTCTCTCCAAGATTCCTGGAAGTTGCCAACCTGGTTAACATCTTGATTCAGTCCTCGTCGGCAGCCATCGTGGCCATTGGGATGACCTTTGTCCTGCTAACCGGGGGAATTGATCTTTCGGTAGGGGCCGTCATGTTTCTGTCTGCTGTGGTCGCCGGAAAAATGGTGCTGAGCGGTTTGCCCCTGCCGTTGGCGATACTGGCCATTATGGCGATAGGGATAGTCATCGGGTGCGTCAATGCGCTTTTCATTACTCGTCTCAAGATCCTGGCGTTCGTTGTAACGCTCGCGACGCTCTATGTGGGGAGGGGCCTGGCTTTGATGATCTCCCAGACCAGGGCCATGAATCTTCCGGAAACGTTCCTCCACATCGGAAGTGCGCGATTGCTCGAAGTCCCTTTTCCGATACTGGTGTTTGCAGTGGTCCTTGTGTCTTCCCATCTGGTGCTCTCCCGGACAGCTTATGGACGACAGATCTACGCTGTGGGGAATGATTTAACCAGCGGAGCTAAAGCCGGGATCCCGGTGTTTAGAATCCAAGCTTCCGTTTATATCATCAGCGGCTTTCTGGCCGCCGTGGGAGGGATAGTCTCCGTGGCTCAGCTTGGTGCGGTGTCTCCGACCTTCGGCAATCAGCGGGAATTCGCTGCTGTCGCAGCTGCCGTCCTGGGCGGGACCAGTTTGTTCGGAGGAAGGGGTAAGGTCTTTCCAGGAACGATCCTGGGCGCTATCTTGATCCAGGCTGTCGAAAACGGTTTAGTGATCCTCAATGCTGACCCTTACATCTACCCGCTCATCACGGCTTCTATCATTTTCCTGGCTGTGTTGTTGGACAGTCTCCAACATCAACAGCTCCGGAAACTCGCCCGGCGAAAGATCCGCCCTGCATGAGAGACCTCCCGGCACTTTTGTTAAGAAACCTCGGGGGAACAAACGGGACCCAGTTCTGGCTTCGAGCAGAAATCCTGCATCGGCTCCCTTTCAAGATTCGATCGAAGCCTTTGCCGTCGACCCATCGCGCTCCGACATCCAGGTTGCCGTCATGTCTGGCGGCACCGAGTGTTGGCTTACCGTTTCCAACAATGCGGGAGAGACATTTAAGAGGTCGGCCAGTCTCCCGACTGAGCCAACCCCCTCAGTCCCTTCAATGGGGGGATAGACCGGACAACCCTCGTCGCCTGCGCGATTGAATGTAGAAACTCCAGGGAACCGCGAAGCGGTTCGATTCAACAGCCGAGGGTTGACGCGTGCCGCGCCAACCCTCGGAAATGGTTCCCCGCGAGACAACCCTGAAAGGGTTGCATTTGACGTTATGCAACCCCTTCAGGGTTGACGTTTTTTCTTTGGGCCCTGCTCCCAGGGTAGGTGCTGGGCTCACCAACCCTGGGCTCATCAATGGAACCGCTTCGCGGTTCCCCCAAAGCCGGGTTGGCGTTTTGCAGAAACGCCCTACAGGAGGGCGGGTTCAGCAAACCGGTGGGTCATGTTGGCCCGCTTTATGCAACAGCACCCAATTTGAGAAAGGTCAACATGCCATTATTTGGTATTACAAAGATTATGATTATATTGAAGCGAAAAGTTAGAATGCAATCCTGCCACACCTGCAAAAGTGCCGTTCCTGACGGCGTGTATCCGTCATCAATTGCAGGTGGGATTAACATAAAGATTTAGGCTGCAATATATTACAATTGAATTTACCGTCACCGGTTCCGGATGATGCGAAATCACGAACAGATGCATTTGTCAGACCATGCCGTCAGACGTGGAGGTTAAGGTGCCACTGGATCCGTTAGCGGCTATCCCCAGTGTCCTTTGCCTGTCCGGAGGTGAGTTTCGGATGGGGCAGGATGATGGCCGGGATGAGGAACGCCCCGTTCACCGAGTCCGAATCTCTCCGTTTGGCCTGGGAAAAACCCAGGTCACCAATGCCCAATATGATCTCTTCTGTAAAGCGACGGGGCGACCGCCGACGCGGTTCCGCTTCCACAAAGAATTTGACAAACTCGACCAGCCGGTAGTTGCCCCGAGCTGGTTTGATGCCGTAGCCTACTGCGAATGGTTGACTGCGGTGACTGGGAACCGGTTCCGGTTACCCACCGAAGCCGAGTGGGAGTGGGCGGCTCGCGGTGGCCTTGAAGACCGCCTTTACCCCTGGGGTGACGAAGCAGTTACGGAACGGAAGGACTATGATTCCCGTTGGCGTGGGGGACCCGAGCCGGTAGCAACCTCTGCGCCAAATGGTTATGGGCTATTCGACATGTGCGAAAACGTCCATGAGTGGTGTTCGGATTGGTACGACTGCGACTTTTATTCCGTTTCTCCAAGTGAGGATCCTAAAGGACTGGCCCAGGGAACGCGACGGGCCTCGCGTGGAGGCGCCTGGAGACACCAGATAAAGATCTCGCGGTGTGCCGCACGCAGCAGCATCCCCCCGGAGTTCGAGTACGCCGATTACGGCTTTCGGGTAGCCTGTGAAGTGAATCCCGGAGCTTTGAATCCATCGATGGAGGGGCACCCATGAGGCAATTGCAGGCCGTATGCGTTTTAATGTTACTGAACCTGTCACCGATTCTGGTCACGCCCCTCCGGGCGCAGAGAGTCACCGTCTCGCTTGATGGAATCTGGAAGGTGGAAGACAGCATCAACGCCGAGGAGATGCCTCGCACGTTTACCCATACGGCGCCGGTACCGGCACTGACCCACTCGGCAACCCCGGCGTTTCCTGATGTGGATCGCTTCGAGAGTCGGCAATCGATACATAACCAGATCGGTTTTGGCCGTGTCCCCAAGGACACGCCTATTCCCGACTTCGGTGTCTCCCGCCAGCAGCGCAACTATTTCTGGTACACA
>JBGPHY010000238.1:0-8101 GCA_041484625.1 Terriglobia bacterium
ACCTGCTCCCAACACCGGGTTGCTTTCGTGAAGACATCTTCCGGATACGGCTTCGTCAAACAATCCAACGGTATGTACTCCTATCAAGGGGCCACCGATCATCATCTCCGCTTGATGAGGATGCACTGTCCCCCTGCAGTCCAGGTGAAAGCAGCCGGAGGGATCAGGACGCTGGACGATCTCCTGCGGGTTCGAGCCCTCGGGGTTACCCGGATCGGCGCCACGGCCACTGAGACCATCCTGGAAGAGGCAAAGAAAAGAGGGATCACCTAAGCGCCGTTATCGGTCAGTCATGGCTCCCCGATTAACTGATGACTACCAAATGCCATATTTGTGTGAAGACTCAAATCTGAAGATTACTTAAAGGGTGTCGAAGAAGTGTTGTTTCAAGGGTCGTAGTCTTGTTGCGACGGGAGGGTCGCGCCCCGTCGCGACCCCCAAGGCTGAGAAAACTCGGTCAGAACGGCTTTGGAGACACTATCTGGGATTGTTGTTGCAGCAGTCCTCGTTGTCGAAAAACCATCCACTCCGATTTCTTTCGCCTGCCCCATGAACTTCAGGTGGAATATCTACCCCTGCTGGACCGCTGGTATCTGGAGCAGTACAACGAGTTGGTGAACGAACTCTTGCTTGGGCTTCCATGGAAATGGCCTTAGTTTGGAGTTCCGGCTTTAGCCGGTGCCGCCTGAAGGCGGAACTCCGAACCCCATTTTCATTGGCGGCGGTGCGCACCAAATCGTCGCACGGAGGGCGGCTCCCACTTATGAACTCCCTAGTATAAGCTCCCCCCCGGGGTCTTTTCTCTGTTTTTCTATTGAAAAGGAACGGTTTGTTTTTTCTTGGCACTCTCAAGAAAAGTTCTTGCATTGTCACGGTAATGTAATAAACTGTTTTTAAGATCGTTAATTTAGGACGACTTGTCCAGCAGTTCCCGGGTTTCAGAGGTTCCGTCTCAACCTCTTGCCAAAACCAGAGACAACACAAATCGATAGCGTTTCAAAGCTGCAGTAACCCGAAATCAGAGGTATTGTCTCGACCTCTTGCTTAAACTAGAGACGTCCAGATTTCACACATCACTTAGAAGGAGGGGGGGTATGATGCAAGTGAGATTTTCAAAATTATGGCTTGTCGTGTTGCTTGCAGCGCTATTAGCCCCGGCAACAAGTTGGGCGCAGAGTTATAACGCTACAATCACCGGTGTAGTGACCGACCCATCCGCCGCAGCGGTGCCGGGTGTGGCACTCACCTTGACCTCAGTCGCTACTGGCAAGGTGGCCACCGCCACGTCCGGGCCGGACGGCACCTATACCTTCCCGAATTTGCTACCGGGTGGGTACGAATTGAAAGCTACCTCAAAAGGGTTCCGGGATTATGTTCAGAGGGGCATCTCAGTTCTAGTCAACCAGGTGGGTCGGATTGATGTAAAGCTGGAATTGGGAGCAGAGTCTCAAACCATGGAGGTTGTGGGCAGCACTTCGGTGCTCAATTTTGAAGATGCGGTCCAGCAGGCCGGGATTACCCCGGAAACGATTAGCCAACTACCCTTGATCGTGGGCAGCCGTCCCCGGTCGGCAGCGGCCTTTGTCATTTTGACACCGGGCGTCACTACAGGTGCTGGTGCCAGTCCCTTTGACGCTCGCATCAACGGGGGACTTGAATCAGGAGACGAGGCCATCGTGGATGGAATCAGCATGCAGCAAGGCTTGATGAGCCAAAGTGGCATGATTTCCATTTATCAAGACTTCGGTTATTCGCCGGACATGGTCAGCGAAATCAAGGTGCTCAGCGGCAACTATGAACCGCAATACGGTTCCACCACCTCTGCCAACATCATTGCCAATACCAAGTCTGGAACCAATGAATTTCACGGCACGGCTTATGAGTTCTACCGCGGTACCGTGCTCAATGCCCGGCAGTGGGGCGCCGAGAAGCGGACGAGGAACCTCAAGAATGACCTTGGTGCTTCCATCGGCGGGCCAGCCAAAGTCAAGGGACTGTGGTCCGATAAACGCAAGACCTATTTCTTCGTCAATTTCGAGGCGTTCCGCGACTCGGGCGGCGCCAGTGCTCCGATCATCTCGATCCCTTCCCTGAAAGAACGCCAGGGGGATTTCACCGATTGGGTGGATGATTCAGGAAAGCTGATCCCGGTTTACGACCCGGCCACGACGCGGGTTGTCGGCGGGAAGATCGTGCGCGATCAGTTCATGGGTTGCGACGGCAAGACGCCCAACGTGATTTGTTCGAGCGATCCCCGTTTAGCAAATTCGCTGGCGAACGCCTGGATCAAGTTTCTCCCCACTCCTACCAATGACAAGCCGATCAACAACTACCGGATCCCCAAGCCCATTCCGGACTCGCTGCTGGCGGCGACCAACAACTGGCTGGTCCGGGCCGACCATAACATCGGCGACAAGGACCACTTCTTTGTGTCCATTTACTACCAGGGGGCTGGGCCGGTTTACAACACTCAGCTGCCCGAACAGCTCGCCAACGAGACCTATACTGCCCCGCAGTTCGCCTTTGTGAACCGGATGAACTGGGACCACACCTTCAGCCCAACTTTGCTGAACCATTTTGCCGGCGGGTATCTCAACCGGAACGAAGGTTACGGCTCTATCAACGAGAAGTATGTCAAAGAATTCCCGGAGATTACGGGTGTTGCTGGACATGACGCCGGGCCAGTTGTCGGACTCGATGGCTTCACGTCAATGGGCAACAACAATGGACCGGGAAGTTTGAACGTGACCGCGCGGCCCGCTTACATATTTAATGACCTGCTGACCTGGGTGAAAGGAAAGCACACCCTGAAGTTCGGAGGTGAATACCGAAATCTGGGTGAAAACAACAGGGGTATCGGAGGCCAGTCCGGCACGTTCAATTTCTCTCGGGGAGCCACAAGCTTGTTGGGGATCAACAGCGGAAGCTCTGTCGCCAGCTGGCTGCTGGGAGCCGTAGACAATGCCAATGCCACCTTCTACGCGATCCAATCCAACTACCCGCGAGCGGACACGTGGATTGCACACTTCGGTGATACCTGGAAAGTCACCCCTAAGATTAGCTTCAATTATGGAATCCGCTGGGATATGGCTCGACCCTCGGCGGAGAAGTGGGATCGAATGAGCTTCTTTGATCCCACAGGGGCGAATCCTGCTGCTGGAGGCAGACCCGGACGGCTGGCGTTCGCGGGCGACCAATGGGGCGCCGCCAGCTATGGCAGTCGACACCCTGAATTCACCTGGAAGAAGGGTTTTGCTCCGCGCATCGGAATTGCCTACGCCCTCAATGACAAGACGGTGATCCGGACCGGGTATGGCATCTTCTACACGCAGATGTTCTATTCTGGCTGGGGGGGCGGGGTAACTCAGAATGGATTCCAGACCGTGGCTTCGTTCGGCAGCAAGGACTCCGGCCAGACGCCGGCCTTTTATTGGCAAGAAGGTTTTCCCCAAGACTTTCAAAAGCCGCCAGTGCTTGACGCCAGTCTCCAGAACGGGCGCGGAATCTATTACCGTGGTCTAGACGGCAACCGGCTGCCTTATTCTCAGCAATGGAACTTGAGCATTGAACGCGAATTGAGCAAGGATACCCACATTGGGGTGGCCTATGTGGGCAACAAGGGAACCCGTATGCCCTCCACCAATGTGCCACTGAACGCATTAGACCCGAAGTATCTCTCGATGGGTTCGAAGCTGAATGACTCGTTCGAGCCTGGGATGACCGAATTGGACGGTGTCCCGATTCCCTATCCCGGTTGGGTGGAACAGATGAAAGACTGCTCCCCCTCAGTTGCCCAGGCGCTGTTGCCTTATCCTCAGTATTGCGACCAGATCCGCAGCCACACCGAAAATGCTGGCAACAACACTTACCACTCCTTCCAGTTTAAAGCGGAAAGACGGTTCTCCGGAGGCTTGTACTTCTTGGGCGCTTACACTTTCAGCAAACTCATTGGAGACTCGGATCATCCGGACCAGCCGGACAATTCAACAACTGACACCCATGGCCTGATTTCCCCGTTTGAGCGCCAGCGCAATAAGGTGATTTCCAGGGATGACGTGCCCCAGGTTCTCTCCATTTCCTTGGTTTACGATCTGCCGTTTGGGCGGGGCAAGCAGTTCCTCAATACCGGCGGTGTCAGCAACGCCTTGCTGGGCGGATGGCAAGTGAGCAGCACCTTCCGCAAGAGTTCCGCGGTTCCTCTGCTATTCAGCTCCGATTACTGCAACGTGCCCGGGCAGTTCCAGGCGGCCTGCATCCCGGCCATTATCCCGGGCAAGAATGTGTTCCTGCAAGACTGGGGAAGCCTCGACGTCAACAAGCCCATGTACAACAAGGACGCTTTCGAGTCCATCGACCAGTTCAATTACTATTATGGCAAAGGTTCGCCCACGGTCAATCTTCGGGGACAGGGGTACCTAAATAACGATATTGCCCTGTTGAAGGAAACCAAGTTCGGGGAGCGGTTCAGCTGGCAGGTGCGGGCGGAGTTCTTTAACGCCTGGAATTGGCACCGCTTCACCGGTAACGGTGTCTTTGGCCGTTCGCTGGGCAGTTCAGAATTCGCGCTGTGGGGGGGATCTGTCACCGACCCACGCGTCATTCAGGTCGGAACCCGAATCACCTTCTGAGTTCTTTTTCACAAAGTGGCTTGATAACGCGCCATTCTCTTCCTCGGAGAGGGTGGCGCATTTTTTTTGGAATAGAAGCAATCTGGTTTTGGAATGTTAGACGTCATGACAGTCAATTAATGAGGCCAACCATGTTAAAGCGCTTTGTCATTCTTCTGTCCTTTGCTTTGCATTCTTCCCTGCTGATGTCCGCTACGCTGAAGGTACAGGTTGTTGACCATCAGCAAAAGGCACTGGACAAGGTCAGCACCAAGCTCGTCAACTTGAAGTCCGGTGATGAGGCCACACCGAAGACTTACAAGAAGGGTGTCGCCACCTTTGTGGACGTGGATACCGGAGACTATCAGGTCTTTGCGATCCTGGGAGAACACCGCTCCGCCAAATCCAGCATGCTGAGCATTTCCGAGAAAGATGTGAACCTTACGCTGGTTCTGCCGAGTGAGGAGGAGTACCAGAAGGTGGAGAGAGCTGGCAACGCAGCTTTCGAACAACAGAACTACGAAGAAGCTCAAGCTCTTTATGAGAAAGCTCTGTCATGGTCTCCCTGGGACTCGGGGATGGGGTACAATCTGTCTCGGGTCTATGTTCGACAAGGGGACTCCAACAAAGCCCGTGGAGTGGCCCGGAATATCAGTAAGTACGAGATCAAGGAACCCGAGAAAATCGAACAGGAGGTCATGGCTGGAGTCAATTTCGAGGAAGGGCGGATGGCGCTTGAGAAGCGGGACTTTGGGAAGGCCATTAGCTCGATGAAGGAAGCCCTGAAAGCAGAACCCGACAATGCGGACGCATGCCATGCGTTGGCTCTGGCCTATGGCCATTTGGGCAACTACCCGGAAGCCATCAAGAATATTAATGAAGCCTTAAGATTGCGCCCCGGCGATGCCAACTTCAAACAGGTAAAAGGCTTGCTTGAGCATAATGCCGAGATAGCCAGCCAGAAGAAATGACATCAGTGTGGGAGGCGCGCTCCGCGCGGCGACCTGATATGAGGCGTACAGTATGCAACTAGTTTCGCCCCCTCATTCAGAGAATCTCCGGCACCATCGTAAAATGGATGGCCCCGGGACATTCTTTGTAACTAAATGCCTTGATCCCCGAAATGAGGTGATTACCGATGAGATTGCGGCCGTCATTTGCGACGCTCTGTGTTTCTACTCAGACAAGCACTATATTTATCTCGGGGCCTTCGCAGTGATGAGGGATCATTGGCATGGAGTGCTTGCACCTGCCGACGAAAAGGGTATTTCCTACAGAATGCAGATTCTGGATCGTTGGGTTTCCAGTCAAACAAATCAGGAGCTGTCCCGAATGGGCACGCAGTGGCAGGACGGCTATTATGAGACTCTTATCCGTTCGGCCAAGCAATTTCAGTATGTTTGTGCATATATCGAGTTGAATTCAGTCCGGGCCGGATTGGTGAATTCCCCTTCAGACTGGCTTTGGTCGTCTGCTAATTCAAGATATCGTGAATGGCTGACTGCCCCTTGGCCGTGGAGGTTTCCAAAAGAAGGATGACGAAAAAGAAAAGTCCCCTTCAAGGTCGCCGCGCGGAGCGCGCCTCCCACATTGCACGCCTCCCACCCTATCCTTCCACATTCCGGCAATACTCAAAAGGGAGGGCCTCCACTCACTACTTACACCCTCACAGCGAACCCGGCCTCCCCTTCTCCTTTGACCCTCCTGCAGGCAACATGGTATATCTTAGAATTGAGAAAGACTACTTGACCTTGATGCCAATCGGATGGAATTATTTCGATTTCTTTTTCTGGTCACCTGCCTGCTTTTTGCCCACCTCGGCCGGGCTTCTGGCCAGATGCCGACGGCTACTCCAGATCAGTCCCTCGTCGAGATTCAGCAATTGATTCAGCGAGGCAACCTGACCGAAGCACGAAGCCTGCTCACCCAAGCCATCCAGCGTTTCCCAAGTCAGGCCAGCTTTTTCAATTTTCTGGGTGTCATTGACGCCCAGGAGAAGCGGTATCGCCAGGCCGAAACCAACTTCCGCAAATCCATCAGCCTGACTCCGCAGTACGAGGGGCCTTATATCAACCTGGGCCGTCTTTACCAGGAGAATCAGACCACAGACCCGGTGGCAGCCCGAAAAGCCATTGAGGTCTACGAGAGCCTATTGAAAGTGGACCCAGGCCACGTGGAGGCGCATTATCAGCTGGCTGTGTTGATGTTGCCACGAGGAGAGTTCAAAGGTTCCCTGGAGAACATCTCCAAACTGCCTGAAGCAGTTCAGTCCAGACCACAGGTCGTGGCCATCCGCTGTGGAAGCCTTGCGGGATCGGGAAGGTTGGTTGAGGCTGAAGCAGTGGCCCGAGAATGGCTATCCAACCCGGACTTGAATGAGGTGGATTTGCTTCCTGTTCTACCTGTCCTGGAGAATAAGAAGCTGGACTCCCTGCAGGCTCTGCTGCTGGAGGGACTCTCCGCGAAAGGAGCGGCTTCGGTAGGGTCCCTGCACCAGCTGGGACTGGTATACGAACGCCTGGGACAGCTAGAAAAATCGCGAGCCATTCTTGAAAAAGTAGCAGAACGGCAGACCATTTCAGCCGGTCTCCTGCTGGAGCTGACTCGCCTAGCTTATAAGCAGAAAGACAATAAGGGTGCCCTGGGATATCTGGCGCATGCCCGGGACTTGGAACCAAGAAACGCCGCAATTTATTTTTTCTGGGGAATCGTTTGCATGGAGGAGGATCTCGGGGTGGAAGCATTGAAGGCCTTGAAGGAAGCTGTCAATCTGGATCCCAACAATGCCTTCGCCCAATATGCCCTGGGGGAGATGATTCTTCGGACTCGCGAGCCCACTGAAGCGGTCACTCATTTTCAAAAATTCTGTGAGCTCCGCCCCCAGGAACCCCAGGGACAATATGCCGTGGCTGTGGCGTACTACGCTAGTGGCAACTATGCCGAGGCACAGCGGCTGATGGAATTAATGGCCGGGAACCCCAGGGTTGCGGCGGGAGCCAATTTCTACCTGGCGAGGCTGGCCAAGCAGGAAGGGAACCTAGACGAGACCTTACGACGGGTTGAGCTCGCAGTGAAGGCCAATGATCAAGCCGCAGATTCCTGGGCCGAAATGGGCCAGATCCGACTGAGGCGTCGCGAATGGGACCTGGCTCTAGGCGCCTTTCAGAAAAGCATCGGGATAGACCCGGACAATTACCTGGCCAACTTGAATCTTTTGGTGGTTTACCAGAGAACCAAAGATCCCCGCCAGGAGGCCCAAGCTCAGCGCTTTGAGGAAGTGAGAAAGAAGAGATCCGAGAAAGAGCAATTGCAGTTAACGAAGATCGAGATTCGGCCCTATTAGTTCTGCGCGCCAACGGTACGCTAAAGAGTTCGACGTCGGAGGAACTCATTCCGCTCCTCTGGAGCGGTTTTTTCCTTTTGGATTGTCCGTGCTATAAACATCTGCCCCAGCGGGGGCATGCGTAGCCCTCTTTGGATACTCGAGGGTATGC
>JBGPHY010000239.1:0-8086 GCA_041484625.1 Terriglobia bacterium
GGATTTCTGCCTGCTCGTTCGGGAAACGCCGTACGGGTGCATTCAACAGAGTCGCTGGACTACGGTTACTCTTTCCGCCAGGCACGCCGGGCCATGCGGCGGGCCGACCTGCAATACCAATTGAAACCGTACGTCGAGACTTATTTCGCAGGGTGTTTTGGCCGCGAGGATGACGGTCACTCGTTCGTCACTTTCATTGGCGATATGGACAAAGCGATCGACCAGGTCGAGTCCAATGGGACCGACAACTTTGGCAACACCCTGGTCTCCCTGGAATTGGCCCTGCCGGCAGCTGTCGCCTCTTCCTGGCTGGAGGCGCCTTTGGATGGGAAGGCCCCGGCTTACATGAACCTCTCCCGCCGACTTCAGCAGAAGCTGCGACAACTGATCCCTTTCTCCTATTTCCAGGATGCCACCAAATACCAGAACCTGACTTCGGCTGCGGTGCTGCTTGTTTACTCTTCCCTGCCGGTCACGACCGCTGTGCGAGTCAGCCGTGGAGAGCTGGTCCTCAACACGGACAGCGATCTTTACTGGGACTGGATGGCTGATGACCTACGTCGCAAGGTGGTGTTCTCGAGAGAAACAGCCTCTGCTTTGGCTGTCCAGTTGGAAAGAGTTGTCTCCTTTCTGCGAGCGACTCCTGGTTTGTCCGGAACAGCCGATTTCTACGACCCCAGGGCAATTTCTTCCCTCATGCAGAAGTGCATCTCAGACCCGGGAGCGACCCTGTTAAAGTCCTTGCTTTTCGTTGAAGCTCAGATCATTCGGGAAGCAACCGAGGCCGGTGTATCACTGGCCGGCTTTCTGCGGAAGCCGGAAGCGACTCCGGACCAATTGCTCGAGTTGCTTACCCGGTTTGGTTCCAGGAGCACGGAGGCTTTTCATGCGCAGCTCGCCAGTGTCTATGGCGGAGACGCCCTTCGCCCCCTCGGGACGATGCTTTTTGTGGAGGCGGCAGCAGCGCTGAAACCGGAGGTTCAAACCACCGATGCTTCTGCGACCCTGGAGTTGATTGTGGTCAGGAAGGACTCGGCATTTCCTCTGGCCAGTTATCTGGGGGGAGAGATTCCCCCCCAAACAGACATAGTTCTTCAACAACGTCTGGTGAGCCTCGTTTAGGTTCGAGGACCTCAACTGCCCTATGGACGGGCAGAACGCGGGAAAATGGAGGTAATTCTGTGGTACAGATAGATATCCCCATTGCATTTGGAGTAGGTAGCCTGTTTGCCGATGCCGCTTACAAGCAACTCCAAAATGGCCGACCGGAGTACTATTACCGGGCTTTCAATAAGAGCCTGGTTTACCAGACTTTCTTCTTCAGTTGGATCCCAGTCTATTTCCTGCTCAACTACTTTGGCTGGGAAACCACTCACATGTGGTGGCATGAGGACTCGGTTTCAGCTTATCCCTTCTTTGTGGTCATTGTCCTCCTGCTCTTTTTTCTGGCTGCTGTCGGTGGGTTCCTGCTCGGGCATCACCTCGTCAAGCGCGGGCGTCTTTGGGCCAACAGAGCAGTCTACCTGGCTATTCTGGCCTATTCGGGTATTTGGATCTTCGCTCAGATTGACCATAGCTTCCGATTGGGCACTTATACGGAATGGAGCGAGGGCCGCTCCCCATGGTTCTATGAGGATCGGACCTTCCTTTTTATGTTGGTCCTTACTTTGGTCGTGTGGGGAGGAGCCTTGGCGGTCTATTTCCTGCGACTTCGACGCGAGGGGAAGCACCTCGATCCCCTCTTTCCTCCGGTCTCATGACCCAATTGATAGGAGACATGCTCTGATGTCTGAATTCGCTGTCTACCTGCTGTGGGCGGGGCTGGTCCTTGGAGGCCTCTACCTGCTCCTACGGTTCAATGGCTTCTGGATTTACGCATTGCTAGATCGTGCACGGCGAAATGATACGACGAGCCTGCCTCTCCGCTATGAACTGCCGAGATATCTGAAAAGAATCCTGCCCAACAGGATCGATTTCTCAGGTCGCTGGCCGGGATGGGATGGATGGTACTTTTTTGTGTTGCCAGATGCTCCTGACATTCCGGTCAAGATGGTTCGTGGCAGCCTGATGACCGGCCTTTACGGGCTCGAAGGGATCGACAATTACGATAAGGTGTCACTGCGTCTTGGAAATTCGGAAGAGGTTGAGTTTCTTTGTCTCATCCCCACTGACGAAACTTTCGATGGAACGCGGCAGGCGTTCAACCACCTCTCGCACCATTACCTCCCGAAAAATTCGAACCTGGAGATGAAACCTGCCACTCTGGATGTGGCCATCAGAGGGACCCGAGTTGACAGAGACGATGAAACCGTTCAATTTGGCAGGATCCAAGGGAGGTGGCCTAACTATCAAATTGAATTCAGCAATCCTGAGGCAGCCGCCACCCTGAAGTTGCAGTACCAGGGAAAAAACATCCTGTGGTGGGCTGATATTCCCGGGGTGTTTACCTATTTTGCGGCCTTTGGAAGCTTCGAAGGTGAAATCTGTTATAGAAGAGGAACGCATCATCTAGACCCGCAGCAGATCCCGGACCAACAGGAGACTTATTCCCTCAAGGGGCTCGGAGGTTTCGAGCACGGATTTGCGCGTAAGCCTTTTGACTTTGACCCTCTGTGGTCGCCCTTCCGCTTGCTCAAGACTCTAGCCCCAAGCCTCAAATTTGTTCGATATCACTATGAGCTGTTTCTGCCAGGACCTGATCAGTATGGAGGATTCATGTTGGCCCGCGGCTTCGGAATCGATTTCCGAAACCGCGGTGGCGTCTTCTGGAAGGGCTCCTACATCGAAATCCAAAATATCCGGATTGAGTACCCGAACCGCGGCGAGTCCGACTCCATGAGTGACTGTTCAGGCACCCAATCCACTCGGTTTTTTCGCAAGTGGCGGGTGGTTGCGCGAACCACTGGCGGACCCTTGGAATACACGGCGACACGGAGTTTCCCGCCAGCTCCGGTGGCCTCCGATATGATCTACTATCAGTTCTCATTTGAGGGCCACTTCAATGGAGAAGAGATCAGCGGTAGAGGGTACGGGGAATATGCAGACATATAACCTGGGTTCACGAGGAGAGAGTGCCTCTGCAGTCTCTTTCATCGGCACCTCGCTCAAGGGGGTTGAATTGGCATGAATTTACTCCTGATTCACTTCCAGGGATCATAGAATGGCTGAGACCTTTTATCGACGGATGTTTCAGATCGGGGCCCTGTGGAATCTGCTGGGAGGCACCTTCATTCTGGTGGCCACCCCTTGGGTCTTCCGAACGGCCGGCTTAGTTCCGCCATCCCCGCCGCTCTATTACCAGGCCTGGATTGCGTTGTTCATGACCTTCGGGCTCGGATATCACATGGTTTCCCGAGACCTTTACCGGAACAAGGACATTGCGGCCCTCGGGCTCATTGGAAAACTCCTTTTTTCCCTGATATTCATCCGCAACTTCCTGACCTATCCAGGCGAAGTGCCAAGCTTCTTCTGGATTCCGGTACTTGGCGATCTGGTGTTTGTCATCTTGTTCGGTATGTTTCTTTCCTTTGTTCGACGCTCAGGAAAATGATCGATAACGACATCATCTTTCGGCCGCTGAACTTTCGGAACCTTGCTGTCAAGAACCGGATTTTCCGATCCAATATCTCCGGCCGCTTTGACAACTACGACGGTTCCGGCAGCCAGGCGCGTATTAACTGGGAAGAACGGTTTGCCCGGGGAGGGGTGGGAGCCATCGTCTCTTCTTTTGTACCGGTGCATATTCGGGGCCGTATCCTTCCCAACTACGCGACTATCGACCGGGACGACCGAATCCCCTTTTGGCGGAAACTGGGAGAGACTGTTCATCAGCATGACTGCAAGTTCATCCTCCAGCTCAGCCACTCGGGCCGCCAGCAGGACATCGGGGGAATCGAAAACCTGCAACATAAGGCTCTCAGTTCCACCAGCCGGCCGGAGCCGACCAACGGCTTCCAGTGCCAGGCGATGACTCCGGAAGAAATCCGCGAGACCGTCCAGCATTTTGCAGATGGGGCCCGTCGTGCCAGAGACGCCGGTCTGGATGGGGTGGAATTGCATGCAGCCAACGGATATCTTTTTACTCAGTTTCTGAGCTCAGCCATCAATGATCGTCACGACGAGTATGGCGGGCCTCTGGTAAACCGGGCGCGATTCCTCCTCGAGGTGATCCGGGCCATCCGAAAGAAGGTGGGTAAAGACTATCATCTTCAAGTGAAGATCAGTGCCATCGATTATGCCAATGCCGTCTATTTCTGGGAGAAAAAGGGCAACACGCTGGAAGATTCGGTCCAAGTCTGCAAATGGGCCGAGGAAGCCGGAGCTGATGCGGTGCATGTGTCCGCTGGAAGTTCCTTCCCACACCCGCTTAATCCGCCAGGTGATTTTCCAGTCGAGGATGCCATCCGGACTTACGATGTCCTGATTTCCAGCGGTTCCCGCACGTTCTGGACCTATCTGACGCTGCGTTTCAAATGGCTGCAACCCATTTTTCGTTACTTCTGGAATCATTCCAAACCCGCACAAATTGAGGGGATCAATATTGCAGCTGCGCGTGCGATCAAAAAACAGCTTCGGATCCCGGTCATCTGCACGGGCGGCTTCCAGACTGCCTCTTACATTCGGGAGGTGATTACCGAGGGTTCCTGCGATGCTGTTTCGATTGCCCGGTCCCTGATTGCCAATTATGACCTGGTAAAGATCTTCGAAGCCGGAATCGATCGACCGCTCCGCCCCTGTACTTACTGCAACAAGTGCCTTGTTAACGTTCTGGAGAATCCGCTGGGCTGCTACGAGGTTTCGCGCTATGACGGCGACTACGACAAGATGGTCAAAGAAATCATGTCTGTGTTTTCACCTCCTCCTTATTCGCTGTTCACATCGGTCGAAGAACGAATTCCAGATGCAAGGATCGGCAGGCCCCAGTCCGCGGGGTAGTCGAGGTGAACAGGAGCGAGATTGCCTGGAAACAGTCATCAAGGTCATCCCTGTCGTGGCGACCGGGCAGGAGAAGAGGAGAGAGACCTGATTGAATATCTGGAGACGCTTTGAAACGAGGGGAGCATGGTAAAGAGTGCTTACGACGTCCTGATCATCGGATCGGGCTTTGGAGGTTCGATTACCGCTTGCCGCTTGGCCCGCGCCCAACAGTTAGCCGGAAAGACTGTGTCGGTATGTGTCCTGGAGCGCGGCAAGCGCTACAACCGGGGAGAATTCCCGCGCAGCCTCTTGAGGGCAAAGGACTGGTGGTGGCGGAATGAAGGCCAAGGCGGATGGACGGGACTTCTCGATTTCCGGACTTTCGAGAATATCGCTGTTCTTCGGGCCAGTGGTGTCGGCGGAACCTCACTCGTGTATCTCGATGTCCAGATAGATGCATTTCATTCCACTTTCGACGTGGTGGGCCCCGAAGGACAGAAGCGTTGGCCAAGCTCTGTAGATTGGAGAGACGCCAATGAGATGCCTCGCTACTACGGGATGGTCTTCGACATGCTGCGCCCCACCCCGATACCCGACCCTCCGCTGAAGACCCGCGCCTTGCAGGCTGGGGCGGCAGGTGCTGGCGCAGGTGATCGCTTTTGGCTACCCGATCTCGCCATATACTGGGGCAAAAACGGCGGCGAACGAGGCGTCTTGCGCGACGACCCTTACCAGCGAAACGGCCCGCCTCAAAGCGGGTGTGCGTATTGTGGCGAGTGCTTTCTCGGTTGCAATATCCATGCGAAGAATACTCTCGATCTCAACTACCTCTGGTTGGCTCAATTGGCTGGTGCTGAGATTTTTTCGCAGCATCAGGTGGTTTCCATCAACCCCAATCGCCCGAACCATCCGGTCCATCCTGACGGCTACACGGTCGCCTATGAGGACCTGCGCTGGGGATTCGGAGGAGAGGTTTCGGCCGGAAAGGTCATTGTGGCCGGAGGCGCATTGGGCTCAACGGAACTTTTGTTGCGTGCCAAATACGATCATTGCCGCCGCGGAAAAGAGGTCAAGGCGACCCTCCCCAGGCTCAGTCCGCGATTGGGCAGTTTCTTTTCCGGCAATGGCGACTTTGGCGCCGTCGGTTTTAAGACTAATCGGGTCACCAATCCGATGGAAGGACCAACCATTACAGGAGTGGTTGATTTTCGGGACATGTTGGGGGGCCAGGGATTCATCATTGAGGAAGGGGGGGTTCCTGACCTCCTCAGGGACGGACTGAAACAATTTCCCGGCGGGCTGGCCGCAAGCCGTCGCTGGATCCAGTGGTTTCAAGGGCTGTTTCATCGCCTCGATCGTCGCCGCAGCCAGCCCCGTCTGGTGGAAGGCATCTTTAACCTGCTCGACTTCGATGCGGTTCGAGATGCAATGCCTTATCTGGTAATGGGCATCGATGCAGCTGACGGTCAAATGAATTTGGACCAGAATAGCGGCAACTTGAGGCTCACCTGGGCTCATGCCAACAGCCTTCCCTTTTTCCGGGAGATCGAGAGGGTTTTGAGGGAACTTACCCAGGCGCCATCCCCGGGACTCGATGGCAACCTAATGGTGAATCCGTCCTGGTCTTCGCAAAAGGAATTGGTCACTGTGCACCCGCTCGGAGGGTGTCCGATGGGCGATGATGAATCGAAAGGAGTGGTAGACCCTCAGGGCGAGGTGTTTAACTATCCGAATCTCTACGTGGTTGATGGGGCCATTGTCCCATCTGCCATTGGACCTAATCCCTCCAAAACCATCGGCGCTCTGGCAGAACGCGCCGCCGAGCATATCATCAAGGAAGGCATCTAATCATGGCCGGGTTGAGAGTCATGCGGCATTGGATCGCAACTCATCCGATCCGCACTTGCGCTTATGGCTTGGTCAGTTACGGACTGTTGACCTTCTCTGCCTTGATGTCAATGCGCGAGGGTGTCTCTCTGTCGTGGTTCCTCCACCAACCGCTCGTTCAGCAAAGACTGAATACTCTCGGCGTCAAATGTTCTGCTAAGACGCTTCATTTGGGTTGGTTTCGGGACGGCTGTCGCCTCTGGTTGAAGCTTTCAGATCTGGACGTTCGACTCCATGGGGGTCAAGACTCTCTTCGGTTTCAGCTCAAGCAGGCTCAGTTCCGCTGGAATAGAGACCTCCTCCTGAAGGGAATTCTCGTTGGGAACTCGGTTCATCCTGGACTCGTCAAGGCAGTTGAAATCACAGCGGCTATTCCGTTTGACAGTTACTCCATCCAAGGTGGGGAGATCCGTGATGCGGCAGACCAACCAGTCCTGAAGGCTGATAGCCTCGGTGGACTTGTTTCCCCCCTGCGATTAAGGTCACACGGCGTTCAAGTTCTTCCGGACCCTTCCTCAGGCAACTCGCTGCTCCTCATCGAGGCCCTCTCTTCCGAGAACGTCCACCTATTTCCGGGAGTCGAGACTCGGATAGTAGTTGACAATGTCACGATGGAAGGAGCGAACTTTAATGTTGTTCGCGGCCCAAGCGGAGACTGGAACGTTTCCCGCCTGGGATCTCTCCAGGAGGTTTCCAAGGAATTATTCGCGCTCTTGCTGGAGCTCCTTCACAGGGGAAGTCTGCTAGGGGATCGCCTCCACCGCATCTTGTCGTGGATGATCATTGTGATGGTCGGGCTGATTTTTCTCGCGAAGTACTTGGTCACTGCTCAACTTCGTCGCAGCTCGATGCGCTGGCTCCTTGCTGCCTGCACAGCAGCATTTCCGTTGGTTGCCTTTGCAGGCTTTCGGGCGATATTTCCGGCGAGAACCGTCTTGCTTGCTGGAGTCCTGATCGGGGCGGCCCTGGCATTTGTCTTTCGGCAAGTCATCTATCGGCACGCCGTACAATGGCACCAGCGCTGGGAACCGATGGTGGTGGATTTTCTCTCCCCTGTATTGCTCTTCTCCGCCCTGTTGGTGTGGAGCGTCTCTTTGGCTCTGCCAGACGTTCAAAGATTGAATCTGCAGGTTGAAAACCTGGCTGCCAATGACACCATGGCATTGATCGATGTGCCGGGGTGCCCACTCCTCAGCCAGTCGCGTGCCGTCGTTTCGGAGACTCGAGTCCAAGGGTTTAGCTCAACTGTCGATCTTTCTTCGGCCTAGGTTCAATCGCTGAC